>JAQCEJ010000136.1 GCA_027618475.1 Planctomycetota bacterium
AACCCAACCCCGACTCTCATAACGCTTGGTACAGAAAATGGGGGCAGGTCACAAACGCACGCTGCGTTATGCCCTGTATTCGACACTGATGCACGCTGAACGCCACCTCCGCCGTGCTGCACGCACCGTGGTCGAGCGTCTGCGAACCAAATAAAAGGGAACGCCAGCGTTCTTCGGTTTTGTGATGGGTGGCCGGGGCTAAGGCTTGGCGTGACCCGGAACATTCGTGTTACATCAGCCATTCCGTCGGAATGGGATCAGGTTTCAGGTCATTGCCGCCGCAATCTTCGAACCAACCCGCACTTGACCATTTCCATAACGACGCCACGTCGGCAAGCCAGCGGCAACTTCGTTCTCGCGACAAGAGCGGGAGGCGATGGTAACAACTGAAGGTGAGTTCGTGTGCATGCCCTGGTTCGTTGTCGTTGCGTCGCCGCATGGACGTGCGGGAATTCGACATCGTATTGGTTTGTAATGTAGAAGGACAGAACAGGAATTCCGGGGCACGCCAAGCCTTAGCCCCGGCAACCCGATGTGCCACCACTCATCAGTTGCTTTACAATGAGTTTTAATCGCTTGCAACACAGCAACTGATCGTAACCGCTCCTCCAGCGTAAGAAAGACGATAACAACCGGGTAGTACGACTGGGAATGCTTGAATCATGTGAAACCTTGCTTCGATAGTCTGCTCTTCCGTTAGCGGCTTTAGATCCGCATCCAGAACTTCGATCCAATTAAAATCATCATCTATTCGTGGGGGCGAAAATTTTTTGACAAAAATTTCATAATTGTGTCCATCGTGAAGAATTGAGTCACCGCACGTGTACTTGGCAAGCTGAGGTTCAGAACGGGCCATTTTATCCCGAAGTCGACGGGCGACTTCTACGATCGAATCGATAATTTCGTCATAATAAGTCACTTGAGGCTGCATTCGTGAAAGGCTGTAGAGAAGATCGTTCAAAACGCCGCTCACCCACTCTACCCTCTCATTTGGTAGGTCTGATCTTTCAAAACGATCGTCTTCTTGCTTTGACGCGGCGTCAATAACCGCTAGAAATTCTTCTAACGTGTCGCGGCAAATCTTAACATGGGCATTATTAAAGCCCGCAATGATTGCAAGACGAATGAATTTCGGTCCCCAATCAAAGATACCATTTTCAGTCATTTGCCTTCGGTTCCATAATCTTTCGGATCTCACCACTGAGTGACGATTTCCTCGAACAAATATGTTGTCGCGCTTAAGCAACGATGGCCTGCCAACAAATCACCAAATTGTAATTTATCTTCATTAACTACTGCAGTATCGCGGTCTACGAGCGATTCTAACCATTTCGCGCAGGCAGTTGCTTCTGCGCCGGCGCGAACCGTGTCGCGGTAGTGAGTAACTGCTTCAAGATTGCGGCTCGCTTGAGTTCCGTCGGCTATAGTTTGTGGTGGAATATTATGCAGGTCGTGTTCGAACGACATAACAAAAACGGCTACTCGCAGTGCGTCAAAAAGCTCGCGGCTCTTTTTTGAAATATCTTCGATTGCGCGTATGATCTCATTTGAATCCTTCGGCGTTCCCGGTGGATGCGCTGACGTGATCAGGCACAGACTGTCGAGCAACTCAGGCGCCAACGCACCAATACTTGCCAACGCATTATTCAAAAGTCCGTGGTCTTGGTCGAGATATTCGCCGATCTGATCCCAATTCAAGTCCGCCAAATCTGCGGGCAAATCGATATCGGCGAAGTTCCATGAATTATCGAGTGATTTCAAACGTGATACGAATTCTTGCCACGACCCATATGCGGCGAAAATCTCAGCGACCTTAATGTCGTTCATATCGAGGATATCACAGAACGATGGCAAACGTGAGCGCCACGCCGCCCAAGCGAAAATCTTTTTGACGATATCTATGTCTGACTTTATTCTGGAGCCAATTGCCGAAATGGCTTCAATAGCCTCCTCGGTAAAGGTCACACTGCAACCATTATCATAATAGTAAATTGGCTTTAGCGAACCAGCTCCTTCTTTGCGGGGCCCTCCTAACGCAGACAAATATCCCGAAATATGTTCAGCACCACGGTAGTTTCCTATGAAGTCGAGAACGATAACCTCGTTCTTGGACGGTGAAAGACGTAAGCCTCGACCGAGCTGTTGCATAAAGATTAGCCGCGACTCGGTCGGTCTTAGAAACATTAGCGTCCGAACATCTGGAAAATCGACGCCTTCATTGAAAATGTCCCTCACAAAGACAACTCGAAGCTTCCCTGATCGAAAATTGGCTATCGCTTCTTTTCGATGATTCTTGAGCATTTTCGAATGAATTGAAGATGATGTCACGCCGCGGCTTTGGAAATACTCTGCCATACGATCCGCGTGTTCGACACTTACGCAGAAACCTATCGCCTTCTGCATTCCATTCTCGACATATCGTTGAAAAACCGCTTCATCTCGTTTTTCGATAATGAGCGCCCGATTCAGATCATTCACATCATAGCGGAACCCATTGTGTCGAATTCCTGAATAATCGACATTATCGCGATAGGCTATATATTTAAACGGAGCCAAATATCCGCGTTCGATTGCTGTAGCAGCATCGAGCGAATATATTATATTGTTGTCGAGAATTGAGACTACGTTTTGCTGATCCGTGCGCAAGGGGGTGGCAGTGAGGCCCAGCGTGAACCGTGGCAAGAAATATGCGAGAAGTGTTCTGTAGCTTTTTGCGGCAGCATGATGAAATTCATCAATTACTACATAATCAAAATCGCTTTTGGCAAAGTACTGGGCTAAATTATTTTCATGCAAAGAATAAATATTTGCGCAAACAACATCGGAGCAAGCGTCACGCTGGAGTCCGTGGAAGAAACCCACGGTCCGATTTGGCATAACACGTTGAAAAGTCTGTGCCGCCTGATTAAGAACTTCATTGTTATGCACAACGAATAATGCACGTCCATCAAATTCAGCCATATCAAAAGCAGCCAAGAAAGTTTTCCCGAGTCCCGTCGGCAACACGACGATTCCTCTTTTGCCGCACTCCGCGCGACATCGTTTTAATGCCATTAATGCTTCGGTTTGAACAAGGTGAGGGCGAATGCCGACCGATGCCAGGATCGGATGAAGACTTTCATCGGCTACTAATGAACGCCGAATTATATTAATGCAGTGCTCTGGACGGGTCGAAACATCGGCCCATGAAAACCTCAAGACAGTCCAACCATCTAAGATTAATGCATTTTGGCGTTCAAGCTGATCTGAAAACTCGTCTTGAGAAATCTGGCCCTCGGCGTGGTAGCGAAACCCGTCGAGTTCGAGTGCCAATTTGATTCGATCACCAATTATTGCAAAGTCGATTTTCCGCCATCGTCCGTCTTGCTCTACCTGATATTGATGATGTACCCGATCGATGGCTTCGGGTGTAATTGCATGAGCTATGACCGACTCAAAAAAGATGCGTTCAGGTTCGTGTGTGATCGTGTGCATCAGTGTTCTCAAACTTGTGGTACAGGATCATCTGCCAAGTGACTCGCCCTTGGTTGCTTCACACATGTTGAAACGACTTCTCTTTGTCTTGGTTTGCTCGATGCTCTGTCGTCTGGGGTGCGGAGTGACAAAACGTTGTTATTGCACGTTCAATAATACCAAATCCACCTGGCTATTTCACTCAATCCACTCAATCGTCACCCCCGCTTCTGCCGGCGCACCCCGTCCCCGCCATCCGTCGAGCTATTGGCCGAACGCCGCGATGCATGGGTTTGCGATTCGGTCTATCTGTTCCTGTATTGTGCCTGGTGAAAACGTCAGGTTCGGAAGACTTGAAATACTGTCGTCGAGAAAAACAGACACGCCGATTGATTCGTAACCGACCTTGAGCCGTTTCGCAGTCGCGGTATTAGTCAGGACAAGAGCCCGATTATTCGCGTCGTATTTCACTTGCCCTCTATTTTCCCTGAACTTCTTCCAAGACGTTTTCAGCTTTGGTCTGTCAACCTTCCAATTTGGTTTCCGCGCACAGACAGCAACCGCAAAAGACTCGAAGTCACGTAATTCCTCAGGCGCAATAAGAATTTCCATACGGTTGCCATTGCCTCTTTTCTGACCTGCAATATAAGGCACAACATACACCCACAGCTGAAATTGCACTACCTCCTCTTCCACAACAATGGCAAAGAGATCATCCAACCCATCTACCAATTCAGATCTCCCGTTCATCTTGTTCTCCTACTTTTACAGTTTCTGTTAAACTTCAGCCACAATGTCGATATTTTACGCCCACCAGGTACTCATTTTGAAAAAATCGCGTAGCTGAAAATAGAATCTTCAATAAAAATGCTGCATATCACATTGGATCAGCCGTTACGCGCGGCGGAGTTGCGAATGCAATAAACAACAAAACTGCCGGAAGGATTTCTCCTTTCGGCAGTTTTGAAATTCAAATTGTCGGCGAACAAACTTAGTGGGCCATCGCCATGCGTTCGGCCTTTTCGGCGCGGCGGCGGGTGACGACTTCTTCCTGGATGCTCTTGGGGACTTGCTTGTACTTCGCGAATTCCATGCTGAAGCCTCCCTTACCCTGCGTCATGCTCCGCAGTTCGTTCGCGTAGTCGAACATGCTGGCCAGCGGGACTTCGGCGATGATGGTGCAGAAGCCCATGTTCGTATCGCTGGAGTGAATGACGCCGCGCTTCGTCGCCAGGTGGCCGGTGACCGAGCCCTGGTATTCGTCGGGAACTTCGACTTCGAGCTTCATGATCGGTTCGAGCAGCGCCATGCCGGCGTTCTTGAGGTTTTCTCGCATGCAGTTGAAGCCGCAGATGTTGAAAGCCATTTCGGACGAGTCGACGTCGTGGTAGCTGCCGTCGAGGACCGTCGCCTGCACGCCGACCACTTCACATTCGCAAAGCGGGCCTTTGTCGAGCGCCCGCTTGAAGCCGGCGTCGATTGGCGCGATGTATTCTTTGGGAATGCGTCCCTGCGTGACTTTATTGACGAATTCGTACGGGATTTCCGAATCTTCCGGCAGCGGGTTGATCTCGCCGACGACGTGAGCGTATTGGCCCGAACCGCCGGTCTGTTTCTTGTGCTTGTAGTTGAACTCGACTTTCTTGGTCGGGCATTCGCGGTACGCGACGCGCGGTTCGCCCACCATGCATTCAACCTTGTATTCGCGGCGGATGCGTTCGATGTAAATTTCGAGATGCAACTGACCCATGCCTGCGATGATGGTCTGACCGGTTTCTTCGTCGGTCATCACGCGGAAAGTCGGGTCTTCGCGGCGGAAACGTTCGAGCGCTTTGGACAGTTTGTCGGCACCGTCGCGAGCGAGCGGTTCGATCGAAAGTCGCAGCACAGCTTCGGGAACGAAGATGTTTTCCAAAGCGTATTCAACGCTGTCGGCACAGAACGTATCGCCCGAGGCACAATCGACACCAACGACGGCGACGATGTCGCCTGCTTCGGCGACGTCGACGTCTTCGCGTTCGTCGGCATGCATGCGGACAAGACGCCCGAAACGGACTTTTTTGCCCGTACGCGAGTTGATGTAACTTTCACCCTTTTTGATCTGACCTTGATAGACACGGGTGTATGTCAACTGGCCGAACGCTTCGAGCACGGTCTTGAATGCCATGCAGACGAGCGGTTTGGTATCGTCGGTTTCGAGCGTGACGCGAGGCGGTTCGGGCTCGCCCGCTTTGTCGGCTTTTCGCTGGGCGTCGATATCGATCGCCGTAATTTCGCGATCGCACGGGCCGGGCAAATAGCTGATGACCGAATCAAGCAGCGTCTGCACGCCTTTGTTCTTATAGGCCGTCCCCATCAGGACGGGAGTGATTTCCTGAGTCAGCGTTGCTTCGCGAATCAGCTGACGGATCGTATCGGTCGAGATTTCGGTCTCTTCGAGCAATGCGACCATCAGCTCGTCGCTGAACAGCGAGAGCGTTTCGAGCATTTCCTGACGTGCGGCAGCAGCGGCTTCTTTATAGTCGTCGGGAATTTCGGCGATGCGAAGTTCTTCACCCTGATTGCCGTCGTAAAAACGGGCATTCATTTCGACGAGGTCGATGAGTCCGACGAATTCGGTGCCGGCTCCCATGTTCAATTGCAGGGGAACGGCGGTGACGCCGAGCTTGTCTTTGATTTGCTGAATGACCTTCTGCGGATCGGCCCCGATGCGGTCCATCTTATTGATGAATGCAATGCGCGGCACGTGATATCGTTTCATCTGTCGATCGACGGTCAGCGACTGGCTTTGCACGCCGCCGACGGCGCAGAGGACGAGAATGGCACCGTCGAGCACGCGGAGCGAGCGTTCGACTTCGACGGTGAAGTCGACGTGTCCCGGGGTGTCGATAACATTGATCGTGTGATCCTGCCATTGAACCGAGGTCGCGGCGGAGGTAATGGTAATGCCTCGTTCGCGTTCGAGGTCCATGAAGTCCATCGTGGCACCGCCGTCGTTTCCTTTGACCTCCTGCATGCGGTGAATCCGTCCGCTGTAATAGAGGATTCGCTCGGTGAGGGTCGTTTTACCCGAGTCGATGTGAGCGGAAATGCCGATGTTACGATGCTTCAGTTTGTTCATTTTTCCGAACCAAAATGTGGGACAAAACTCTTTCTGAAATGAGCCCCCTCCTTAGGGACTCGTGAATCCAAATTCACCGTCAACGTTTGCCCTGATTGCAGAGCCGGTCAACCAAAAATTTTCCCGTCGATGAGAGTTCAAGTTCTCTGAAACGGTTGAAAACATCCGTGAGCAAGAACCACAGGAGGGATCTCGACCAGAGTTGAACCGTCAGTTCAGAGTCATTATACGCGTCATCCGAAAAATCAATGTTTCTTGAACAGAAGTGGACTCTGACAGATGACGAATTCAGAGGTTTCTGGCGGGGAACAACAGCGGGTACCGGTACGGGGGATTGACATCATATCGTCGATCAGGCTCTCTGGATAGAGCGATCCTGCTCAAATTCACGCAAATTTTACATCGAATTTGGCAGGGAATCTCCACGTCGTCGAGCCGGTAAACGCCATCGGCGTATTAATTCCTCGACAGCCGACAAGATTTCAGAAATTTGTCACAACACAACTGGACACTATAAAAAGAGATAGGCCACGCGCGTAAACTTTGGTTTACACTTCGGGAACATATTCTACAAGCCGTATCATTACCCCTGGGCACAGAGGGTTTCAAGACCATTTGGACGCCCATTCGGTTGCCAAACGGGTTTTGAAACCAGTTCTCGTCGACAATTTCTCACCGGCAGGGGAAGCCTCCGACGGATCACGTTTTCAGCTCGTTTTTTCCATCGCAGCTTGCGCGGCGGCCAGCCGGGCAATAGGCACACGGAACGGTGAACAGCTGACATAATCGAGCCCAATGTGATGGCAGAACCGGACGCTGGCCGGGTCGCCGCCATGCTCGCCGCAGATACCGATCTTTAAATCGGATCGAGACTTACGCCCACGTTCGACGCCGATGTGCATCAAATCACCGACGCCGTCCTGGTCGATCGTCTGGAACGGGTCATTCGGGATAATGTCGTGTTCGCGGTAGAAACCGATGAACCCGCCGTAATCATCGCGACTGATGCCGAGGGTCGTTTGCGTGAGGTCGTTGGTGCCGAAGCTGAAGAATTCCGCAGACTCGGCGATTTTGTCCGCACGGATGGCTGCGCGGGGAACTTCGATCATTGTGCCGACCAGATAGTCGACCTTCACGCCGGTTTCCTTGAACACGGCTTCGGCCTGAGCCCGGACGATTGCTTCCTGATTTTTGTACTCGGTCTCGAAGCCGACGAGAGGGATCATGACTTCGGGTTTGACGGCGGTGCCTTCTTTTTGAACGGCACATGCCGCTTCGAAGATGGCCCGCGCCTGCATGGCGGTGATTTCGGGATAGACGATTCCCAATCGGCAACCACGGTGCCCGAGCATCGGGTTCGATTCGTGCAGACCTGCGACCCGACTGTGGATTTCCTCTTCGGTGACATCCAACTGCTTGGCCAGCATCTTGGCCAGGCCCGGCTGTTCTTCGAGATGCCGATCGGAGAGGAATTCGTGCAGCGGCGGATCGAGCAGACGAATCGTCACCGGCCGACCTTCCATCGCGCGGAAGATGCCGGCGAAGTCGTCGCGCTGAAACGGCAGCAATTTGTTGACTGCTTTCTGCCGGCTTTCGACGGTACGGGCGACGATCATCTCGCGAATTTCATCAAGATGATTGAAGAACATATGCTCGGTACGGCAGAGGCCGATCCCTTCGGCACCGAACGCGACCGCTTCACCTGATTGTTCGGGGGTATCGGCATTGGTGCGGACCCGTAACTTACGGGCTTTGTCGACCCAACCCATCAACTGAGCGTACCGCTGATACGTCTCCGATTCTTCGGGCTTCATCGTTTTTTGAATCAGCACTTCAACAATTTCGCTCGGTTTGGTGGGGACGGCTCCCGAGAAGACTTCGCCGGTGAAACCGTCGATGCTGATGGGATCCCCTTCCTTGAGGACTTTGTTACCCACCGAGACGGTTCCGGCATCGTAATCGATGTTGAGCGAACTGCAACCGACGATACAAGCTTTGCCCATCTGTCGGCTCACGAGGGCGGCATGTGAGCTTGCACCCCCAAACGCCGTCAGAATGCCTTTCGAAACTCTCATCCCGCGAAGATCTTCGGGGCTCGTTTCGCGGCGGACGAGAATGATCGCCGTCCCCGGTTTCGAATTGTACAACTCTTCGGCGTCGGCGGCGTGCAGGCAGATAATGCCGCTGGCAGCACCGGGACCGGCGTTGATTCCCTTGGCGAGCAGGCGGTCTTCACTTTGAGCCGCCAACTTGGCTTTGGGGTCGAAGATCGGTTGCAGCAATTGATTGAGGTCGTCGGCAGGAATGCGTCTTCGTTCGAGCGCTTCTTCGGGTTTAATCAAGCCTTCGTTGACGAAATCAACAGCGATGCGGACGGCAGCGAAACCGGTTCGCTTGGCATTGCGGGTCTGCAACATCCACACTTTCCCGCGTTGAATCGTGAACTCGATGTCCTGCACTTCTTTGTAGTGACGTTCGAGCGTGCGGCCGATATTGTCGAGTTGGGCGAACGCCTCGGGCATGTCCTTTTGCAGGCTCTCTTCGATGCGTTTGGGCGAACGGATACCGGCGACGACGTCTTCACCCTGTGCGTTGATGAGATAATCGCCGTTGAACCCGGGGACGCCGAGTGCACAATCGCGGGTCAGGCCGACCCCCGTGGCACAGTCATCGCCCAGGTTGCCAAAGACCATCGCCTGCACGTTAGCGGCTGTCCCCCATTCGTGGGGAATGCCATATTCACGGCGATAGACGATGGCACGGTCGTTCATCCAGCTCCCGAACACGGCCCCAATGGCACCCCACAATTGATCGTACGGATCGGTGGGGAAGCTCTTGCCGGTTCGTTCTTTGATGAGCGCCCGGAACTCGGTGACGAGTTCTTTCAAATGATCGGCGGTCAGTTCCCAGTCATTTTGGACTTTCGCCGCGTGGCGCTTCTTTTCGAGCAGCGATTCAAACGGGTCGTGTTCTTTCTTGTCACGTGGCTTGAGTTCGAGCACGACGTCGCCGTACATCTGCACGAAGCGGCGATAGCTGTCCCAGGCGAAGCGTTCGTTGCCCGATTGTTTGGCGAGGGCTTCGACGGTGTCGTCGTTCATGCCGATGTTGAGGACAGTGTCCATCATGCCGGGCATCGAATCTCGTGCGCCTGAGCGGCACGAGACGAGCAGGGGATTGGTCTTCGAGCCGAACTCGGCCCCCATGACTTTTTCGACGTTTTTGAGGGCAGCCTCGACTTGCGATTTCAGTTCGGGAGGATAAACATTTTTGTTGTCGGTGAAGTAGTTGCAGACTTCGGTTGTGAGGGTGAAACCTGCGGGGACGGGCAACCCGATTTGAGTCATTTCGCCGAGGTTGGCCCCTTTGCCTCCCAGCAGATTTCGCATCGTGGCATTGCCGTCGGACTTGCCGTCACCAAAAAAATAGACGTACTTATTGGCCATTGAACCTGTTCCTTCACTGAATGATCTTCGACGAGGGACTTCTATAAACAAGTCGGTCCTGTCGCTCGTGTTAACACGTTATCGAATTGTAAATCTAAAACGTCTCGCGGAACGCAACCGAATTGTGTCCGATGGCTTTTCGGAAATCTCAACACGCTTGTTCTCGACGAGACGGCTGTTGACGCCGCCATGCGGAACACCCGACGCCTGTGATGTCGCCTGCGAAACCGGTCCGAACCGAATCTCGTTTTGAGCGTTCATCGAAGAACAGGGGGAGTCTGAAGGCTTGCTGGACGTTTGCGTTCGTTCAGTATGCGCAACATCCCCTCGGGTCCAGTCACGACAGGAAGTGTGGAAACTAACAGCCGTTCGATGGACCGTCAAGTCTGCCGACAAAAAGGGGATTTCCCGGGAGCGTATGTGTTACAGGACACCACCCAGTTTGGAATTGTTCGTACCCGGTCTCGATGAGGGAGAGCTGAGATGCCGAGTATTGGTAACAGATTAGAAATGAAAACAATTGAAATCCGCACTGAATTGACTCGAACAGAGGAATTGCCGATGATTTTATTCTGGGAATTCATTGGAAATGAAGGTGCAAATTTGGAAATCGAATTCGACCCTCTCAATTATCATACGATTGCCGACACGGTGATCGCGGCTCTTCTTCAAAAGCCGTTGCAATCGCTCCCCCTTGAAAATTCATTCAATGGTGCCGGCGTATATTTGTTGTATTACCAGGGGGCGTTCGAAGCCTATGCGCCGGTCAGTCGTTCAGAGATTCCCGTTTATGTTGGAAAAGCAATACCGCGTGGAGGAAGACGGGGCTTATCGGCGGTTAAACAAATCGAACGAACGTCGGACCCATCATTGTTTAACAGGCTTCGCGATCATTCCCAATCGATTGAGGCGGTCGAAAACCTGAGCATTGATGACTTTCGTTGTCGGTATCTGGTCGTCACTCCCATTTGGATATCAATCGCCGAATCGCTGCTGATTGAAAAGTTTCATCCCGTGTGGAATTCGACAGTCGATGGATTCGGCTTGCACCATCCGGGAAAAACCCGATTTAGTCAGAGGCGATCAGACTGGGACATGCTTCATCCGGGAAGATCCTGGGCGCCATTTATGAAGACCGGCAAACCGATTGAGCAGATCGTAGATGCGATCAACCGGCATTTTGCGAAGTGAAATCTATCCGCGTTCGCAACTCTCGCCGTTACGGCAAATGATCCAGAAACAATGCCGCTTGCGCGCGTGATGTGCTTTCTTCCATTTATTCGACGTCATCGGACCGCGGCGAATCTTGATGATCAGGTCGCAAACTGTAAACCCGGCTTCTTCTGCCATTCGCATAAAATCGCAATGAGCCCATTTCGACCGGTGGCTGTTGACCATGTCGGTGATTTTGGCGAGCAAGATTCCATCGGTCTTCAAGACACGCTTCGCTTGCTTAAGAAATGGCGGGTAGAGGTAACTTAAACTCCAGCCGTGTTCTTTTCCGCATGCCATCGTCGCTCCAAAGTCGACGTCAAACCGTTTTACACTCTTGTCCCGTCCCTGTGGTCCAACATGAGGCGGATCGTAAACAACGACTCCATAGTGCTTTGATGGTACGCCATTCATGTCGCGATTATCTGCCAGTATCATGGGACTGTGGGCCGGGTCGATATCCATCGAATCCACTTTTCGCGTCGAACCCTTCCAGAAGCGGCCGGTATTGTAAGTCGCATCCAGAATCGGTTCAGGTGGAATCGATGGATAGAATTGCAGCATTGTTTCCAGGAGTTCGCCGTCACTTCCCTCCCATACACTGCTTAGCGGCTTGTATTGGGGGGAGTGACTGGGTGGAGAGGAAATTCCGGGAATGGCCAATTCTGCGTCCACTTTGATTCCTTTCATATTGCACGAGCAACGTCTGGTGGAATTACAACGTTTGCTGTGACGAAATCAGGATATCGCGATAATGATCGCATGTCGAGAGATGGCAGGGAAAATGGAGCGGTTTTCATCTTTGACCCTGTCAATTTTCTTCACGGTCTGTGCAATTTCGAAAAGACTTCTTGACAGAGTCAATTTTGTCGATGAGACTTAAAGATGTCACGGAACCAAATCTCTGAGGTCGATAACCACTTCTGCTTCGTTGTTGGTCGTTTGAAATACACGTCTGACGGCGGGGGATGCCCGACACGCATCCGGTGCTCGAGTACACAACTCTGATTGATCGAAAAACCACATGATCGCCAAGCTCGTTCCTCTGGAAGGTGGAAAGCCGATTCTTCTCGAAAACGACATTACAGTCGTGGGACGGAAGAAAGGGCTTTGCGATCTGTATATCGATCATCACAGCGTCTCGAAGCTGCAATGTGTCGTTGTCAAGACCGACGGATTGCTGTTTGTTCGCGATCTTTGCAGTACGAATGGTACGAAAGTCAACGGACAACGCGTCTCTCGCGGAGCCTTGCTTCCCGGTGATGAGCTGGCGTTCGCCAGCGTCAAGTATCGCGTGCAGATGGGCCCAGGTGAATCGCGGACTCCGACGGTCGACAAGACGGAGATGATGACGTCGTTTCCGGTCTTCGCTCCAGGGCCAGCGCTCACTAACTTCCTGAGCCGGTGAGGGTTTGGAGCAGAAAGTCGTTGTTCCATCCG
>JAQCEJ010000027.1 GCA_027618475.1 Planctomycetota bacterium
TCGCAGCTATACTCAGGGGCACGCCGTTTGGGTAGATTGTCCGGTGTGTGCCGGGCCTTGAACGGCTACCGAACGGTTATCAAAGCCCTTTTGCATAAATGAGCGTCGATGTGTGACGTCGTTGACATAGGTCGAAAGGATGGCGGGTATGACTCTTCGGCGGCACTGGTCCACCTTCGCGTCGAAACGACCCTGTTTTTTCCCCCGAAAAATCGGTGTGTTGGGTCTCCTCCTCGGGTTGGCCCTCGTTTTGTGTAAGGTCTCGGCCGACGAAACGCCAGCGGTCGTCCTCCCTCCCGCTGCCGAAAAACAGGTTGATTTTGAGACCGATATTCGCCCCCTGCTTCTCAAGCGGTGCACGGAATGCCATGGCAACGATACGCACGAAGCCGGTTTACGGCTCGATCGAGGCGAACAGGCATTACTCGGGAGTGACAACGGTCCGGTCATTCTCGCAAAAAAGAGCGCCGAGAGTTTGCTCATTCAACTTGTTGCCGGTCTGAATCCGGAAAAAGTGATGCCTCCCGATGGTGAACCGCTGTCGGCTGAGGAAATTGGTCTGATTCGGGCCTGGATCGATCAGGGAGCCGATTGGCCCTTGGCAAACGATCCGCCACTCGAAAAGTCGACGCACTGGGCCTTTCAACCGCTCGCCGATGTTACTCCTCCCACCAGCGAATTCGAATTGGCAGCAGGCATGCGGAACGAAATCGATGCGTTTGTGTTGAGTCGGTTGCGGGCGCACCAGATGATGCCCTCACTCGAAGCGGATCGGGCGACGCTGATTCGTCGATTGTCGCTCGACCTGACGGGACTGCTGCCGACACCGGCGGAGATCGACGACTTTCAGAGGGATGCATCCTCCGACGCCTACGAACAACTCGTCGATCGACTGCTGGCGTCTCCTCGTTTTGGCGAACATTGGGGACGACACTGGCTCGATAAAGCCCGCTATGCCGACAGCGACGGATACGAAAAGGACAACCCGCGTCCCGATGCCTGGCGTTATCGCGATTGGGTCATCGATGCGATCAACGATGATATGCCTTATGATCAGTTCACAATCGAACAACTTGCCGGTGATTTATTGCCACAGGCGACCGAAGACCAGCGGCTGGCAACGGCGTTTCACCGGCAGACTCTGACCAACACCGAGGGGGGAACCGATCAAGAGCAATTTCGCGTCGAAGCAACTGTCGACCGCGTAAACACGACCGGTGCGGTCTGGATGGGATTGACGGTCGGTTGTGCCCAATGTCACACGCACAAATACGATCCCATCAGCCAGGCCGAGTTTTACCAGCTCTTTGCCTTTTTCAATAACGGTGACGAAACGACGACCCGCGTGCCGATTTCCGAAGCGACATACGATCGTTATCTCCGCGATCTCGCCGACTATCATGAAAAACAAAAATCGCTCGACACTGAGCTGCAAGCGCGCAAAGATCAACTTTCTGCCGAACAGCAGACATGGGAGCAGGAACTTCAAGCCGAACTTCCGCATCGCCGGGAATATCATGCGATCGACGTCGTTCGCATGTCTGCCGATGACGCGGGAGTCACCTTTCAGAAACTCGAAGATGGCTCGTATCTCGCCGGCGGCAACAACCCCGATAAGGCGAAATATGAACTCGTCTTTACATCCAATCTCACGAATGTCACCGGTCTTAAACTCGAAGCGCTCGCCGATGAATCGTTGGGGGGCAAAGGCCCCGGACGTATCGCACACGGTAACTTTGTCGTTCATGAAGTCACCTTACATGCCGCTCCTTCCGATGAGTTCAAGGACGAACATCAAGTGAAGTTCGCATCTGCCGAGGCTGATTTCTCTCAGGAACAATTCTCCGCTGCGGCCGCGATCGACGGGGATGAAAAAACCGGTTGGGCGATTTCACCTCAGATGGGGCAGAACCATCACCTCATGTTGCAGACTTCGCAAACGCTCTCGAATGAAGGAACGACCTGGTATCGCGTCATCATCAGTCAGCAGCATGGCGGTCAACATACACTCGGCCGCTTTCGTCTGCAGTTACAGACCGGTGACGAATTGCCTCCGTCGATTCGCGATATTCTTGAGATCGCCTTCGAACAGCGAACCGCCGAGCAACAGTCGGCTCTGCTCGCCTATTACGTGACACGCGATGAAACGGCGAAATCGATTGTTTCGTCGATTGCCGCTCATCAACAGCAAAAGCCGCCGGAACCCAAAATGGATGTGCGCGTGATTGCACAACGTACCAGCGATCCGCGAAAAACGTATCTGCTGCGTCGCGGCGATTTTCTCAGTCCCATTACGTCGAATGAACTCCGTCCTTCGACGTTGCATGTGTTGCACTCCTTTCAGCCGCGCGAACCGGCGACGATGCCCGATCGACTCGACCTGGCACACTGGCTGATGTCGAGCGACAATCCGCTCACGCCGCGCGTCGCCGTCAATCAAGTCTGGGAACATCTGTTCGAACGGGGACTCGTCGGCACGCTTAACGATTTCGGCGTGCGCGGAGATGCCCCCAGTCATCCCGAATTACTCGACTGGCTGTCGAGAGAATATCTGCGACTTGGCTGGAGCCGCAAACAGTTGATCCGCCTGATTGTCACGAGTGCGACGTATCGACAATCGTCGGCTCACCGTGTGGAGTACGCCGAGACCGATCCACAGAACATCTTGCTGCATCGGCAAAATCGTTTTCGTGTACAGGCAGAGTCGCTTCGCGACATCACACTCGAGGTCTCGGGATTGTTATCGCAGAAGATCGGCGGCCCGAGTGTTTTTCCGCCGATGCCTCCTGAAATCGCGGCATTAAGTTATGCCAACAATTTCAGATGGAACACCAGCGAAGGGGACGACCGTTATCGCCGGGGGATGTACACGTTTTTCAAGCGAACATCGCCTCATCCCAATTTGATGACGTTCGATTGTCCCGATATGAACGTCACCAGTCTCGACCGCATGAATTCCAATACACCATTGCAGGCGTTGGTAATGCTTAACGAAGAATCGTTTGTAGAAGCGGCGCGCACGCTCGGTACGCGTCTGCTGACATCACCGTCGAGTGAAGAGGGTTCACGCATCCACGTCGCCTTCCGTCTCACGCTGGGACGCGAACCACTGCTCGCCGAACAACAGGCATTCATCGAACTTTTGAATTCAGCAAGAACCTATTACAGGCAGCATCCCGACCAAAGTGAAATAGTCGCCGATCCGAAACGTCCGACTGAAATACCTCCGGCGGAATCGGCCGCCTGGACGATTCTTTCGCGAACGGTGTTGAACCTGGATGAATTCGTAACGAGGGAATAGTCGTCTGCCAACGGTCTGCCGGTGTCCCACAACACCTTATCAGGCATTTGCTGCCGAGACTGAGCCACACCATTGAAAACACATTATCTTAAATGAAGAGAGAGAAAGACGGAGACGACTTATGCATCCGCTGGTTGAACTCGGTCAACATCATCGACGCGATTTTCTCACCTCGGCTGCCAGCGGGCTTGGTATGGCGGCTCTGGGTGCGCTCTTGCAGCAGGATAATGCGAGAACCTTCGCAAACGATTCAGAACTCTCCGCCGTCAATCCGCTTGCACCCAAAGCACCACATTTCGCTCCCAAGGCAAAATCGTGCATATTTCTGTTTCAGGCGGGGGCTCCGTCGCATCTTGATCTCTTCATCTCGAAGCCGAAACTGAATGAACTGAGCGGCCAGCCGGTTCCCGCTTCGCTGGTGGAAAACGTTCGCTTTGCCTTCATTCAGAAAGAGACCGCCACGCTGCTCGGCACCAATCGCAAGTTCACCCGGCATGGCGAATGCGGGATGGAGTTTTCCGACATTCTACCGCATCTCGCCACTTGCGCCGATGATCTGCTCAAAGTCAATTCGCTGTATTCGAGCCAGTTCAATCATCATCCGGGACAATTGCTCGTCCAATGCGGCCGGCAGACGTTCGGGCTCCCCTCGATGGGGTCGTGGTTATCGTACGGCCTCGGCAGCGAATCACAGAATCTCCCCGGTTATGTCGTGCTGACCAGTGGCCGTGGATCGAGCGGCGGCAGCACGTTATGGCAGAGTGGATTTCTGCCGAGTTTGTATTCGGGAGTGCGGTTTCGCACCGAAGGAGAGCCGGTTCTCAATCTCGCTAATCCCGATGGATTGCCGCCGGAATTGCAGCGTAAGAGCCTCGATGTGCTTCGCGACTTGAACGCCTCGCGTTTCGACGCCGTACACGATCCTGAAATCGCGAGTCGGATTTCGAGTTACGAACTTGCGTATCGCATGCAGTCGGCGGCCCCCGAATTGATTGATATCTCCGGAGAATCGAAAGCGACGCTCGATGCGTACGGTGTCGAACGTCCTGAGCCCGAAAAGATCGGCGGTCGCGGTAAACAAGGTGACGTCTACAAGAGCTACGCCCGCAATTGTCTGCTGGCCCGCAGACTGGTCGAACGCGGCGTCCGCTTTGTGAATATCGTGTACGCCTCGTGGGATCACCACAGCAATCTCGATAACGAACTCCCGTATAATGCCGGAGCCTGCGATCAGCCTGTCGCTGCCCTGATCAAAGATCTGAAAGCCCGCGGCATGCTCGATGAAACGCTGGTGGTCTGGGGCTGCGAATTCGGACGGACTCCGTTGGGAGAAAATCGTGGCGGAGCACGTGAAGCAAATACCGGACGCGATCACCACCCGTATGCGTTCACGTTCCTGATGGCAGGCGGCGGCATCAAAGGGGGGCAGACCTACGGCGATTCCGACGAAATCGGCTGGGGAACAACCGACAACCCCACCCACATCAACGATTTCCACGCTACACTACTACATCTGTTCGGCGTCGATCATCTGAAACTGACGCACCGCTTTCAAGGACGGGATTTCCGTCTGACCGACGTCGGGGGGAAGGTCATTCCCGAGTGGTTGGCGTGAAGTGGGTCGCTCCGGTATGGTTGTCTTCGGACTCTGCGACCGATTCCTCTATCGTGTTCACATTCATCACACCTCTTCCCATTGGACTCACTCACAATGCGCATATTTTTTGCCGTTGCCATTCTACTGGTTCCCACGTTTGCCTTCGCAGACGTCACGATCGATGTGACACTGCCGCGCACGACATACTGGCGAGGCGAAACGGTACATGCCGACATTGTTTGCGCGAACGAAGACGCCGGGCCCCTCTCTGCTTCCCATCTGCAAATCGTCTGCGGGAAAATCTGGTCGACATCGATTCGCGTTCCTGTCATCGAAGCGAACGACACGGCGACCATTCCGGTAGCGTTGCCGACGCGTTCGTTGAAATCGTCGCAACAATACACATTCTCGTTTGAACTCGTCGGCGACACGTCGCTCGCAACCGCAAGCGTCGGCATTCATCTGGTCAAGCGGCCGAATTTGCATCAGCTCGATATCTGGCAATGGTCGTACGGCGGACCGGGCGATGTGATCAATACCGCGCACGAAGTCCGGGCGCATGAAGTCGGTTTTACGGTCGCGGGAGGGCCGGTCTTTCCGTATTCTCCGCCCGATGCCGATCCACGCCAGCAACTGCGTGCGACCCGATCGTCGTTGGAAGATGCCATGCGGCGGGGCATGGATCTCTCGATCTGTCCTGTCGGTTTGTGGCATCGCGAATACAATCTGGCACAGCCGCGCGGTGTTCTGCCGCTCGTCGAAGTCGAACCGGAGGCGGAAGGGAAGCCCGCCATCTTCGAAGTTCATCCCGATGATGACACGAGGTACAAAGGAGCCGGACGCAACGGTCACGAATACTTCAACCCGTTTCATCCTGAAGTCGCCCGGCAGCAGAATTATGCGAACGAGATGATGATGCGCGAACTGGGGGATTTTCCGAATCTCAAATACGCCTTCGTCGATGCCGAATTCGTTGACGATATCTACTATCACAACGCCAACATCGACGGCCTCGAACTTTTGAATCGCAAACTCGGTTTCACGCGCGACGAGATCGGCAAGCCGAAATTTATCGCGCCGGGCGTTCTCGCCGACGACGATCGCGGACTGGCGTATCACCGCTTCTGCTATCAAGAAGGAAACGGCTTGAATCTGGCGGTCAAACGGGCCGCCGATGCGATTCACCGGCATCGTCCCGACGTAAAATTCATTTCCGATCCGTATCGCAGCGTCGCTTTGCTCGACATGTTTCCGGGATGCGACATCGTTTCGACCTGGACCTACACCAATCCCGATCCGAAGCTGATGCTCTACATCGAGACTCTCCGGGCCGTCTGCAAGCCTGAAGGGCAAGAGCCGATGCACGTCGTCACGCTGCTCAATTATCCCGGCGAAGTCATTCCTGAAGATCACGATAAAAACTGGATCATGATGGGCCCCGGTCGACTGCTCGAAACGACCTGGATCAATCTGTCGCGCGCCCCGAAGCTTATGGGGTATTACGCCTTCGACGGATACTACCACAGCGATCTGTCGTTTTCCTCCGAATCGATGGCCGCGATGCAGGATCTGTCTCGAGAAATCTTTCAACCGTTCGGTCCGCTGCTAACGCAACTCGACGTCTCGCCACGACGAATTGCCGTGCTGAGTTCCGATTCGTCCCGGCTCTATAACGCCTCGGCGGGGTTGCTCGGTTATCCGAATTATCAGCCTTACCATTTCTATACGGTGATGGCGATGGCTCACCTCAACGCCGACATGCTCTTCGACGAGTCGATCGAACGCTACGGCCTTGATGACTACGACGTGCTGGTGCTCCCGAAATGTGACGTACTGACCGAAACGGTATTCAACAAAATCAAGGCGTTTCAGCAGCGCGGCGGGATTGTCATTGCCGACCAGTATCTCGGACCGGAAATTGACGGGGCGATTCGGTTCGACTTCGATTTCACGCATCGGCGCAAGGTGAGTGCGAATGCCATTGCAACAGGAAAAGTATACGTGAACGCGGGTAACGACGATCACATCATCCCCGGCAAGTCGGAGATGCAAGAGGTTACCGGTGTGACGGCACTTCAAGATCAATTGATTCTCGAATCGTACGCCGAGCGTCTGCGGAAAGAATTGGCAGGCACGGTCGATCCCGACGTCTGGTGCGATCAGCATGATGTACTGGTGAATGTACTGGAAAAAGAAGGGGTGAAATATCTCGTACTCGTGAACGACAAGCGAACGTACGACGACCGTACCGGCCCGTTCAAGGCGGTCATGGAAAAACTCGTACCACAGACGGCGACCGTGCGATTACGTCGATCCGCGTTTCGGGAGACATCGGTTGTGTACGATTTACTGCAACATCAGTCGCTCGACATGACGGAAGGCGATGGTGTCATCACATTCCATGTGCCGCTACCAGAAATCGGCGGTACGATCGTCGCGCTGATGCCGCATGCTTTTGAAAGCGTTCGGCTTGATGCACCGGAATTTGTTGAACGCAATCGCGATTATCAAATCCGAGTACAAGTTACCGATGCGGAGGGTCATCGCACTCGGGGTCTAAGCCCGCTGCACATCCGCGTGACGGATTCCTCCGGTAGCGAAACGGAATACTCGCATCACGCGTGTGCGAGCAACGGTGAGTACGTGTTTCGGTTGACGCCGGCATTGAATGACACGTCTGGTGAGTGGAACATCACCGTCGACGACCTGACAGCGGGATTGTCCCACTCGCACACAATCGAAGTTCGAGCCGACTGAAAGGGCTGGAAATAAACGTTCTGATACTGTGTCAGCAGGAGGCTCCATTGCCATGTTTGCCCACCTCAACACCGATGAATTACGTCGCATGGCCATGACGTGTGAGCTCTGACTGATTAGAATGGATGGACACCGAGTCGGTTCGTTTCATTGAAAGAAAACGCCCGTGATGAAGTCGCTTTGACCTTTAGCTTCTCGTAAGGTTCCCCTCGCTTATGAAGGTTTTTGAATTCATCATCGCAATGATGGTCTTGATATGCGGTGCTGAAACGAACGCCGACGACGGCATCAAATTCAGCCGCGATATCCTGCCAATTCTTTCGGACCGCTGTTTTCATTGTCACGGCCCCGAACCGACGCACCGCGAAGCCGATTTGCGTCTCGATGAAGAGGCAGGAGCAAAAACGGTGTTGGTGCCTGGCGATCCCGAGGCAAGCGAGCTTCTGAAGCGGATATCGACGGATGATCCCGATCTGTTGATGCCTCCCCCTGCCTCACGCCGTGAGAAACTCACACCCGAGGAGATCGAAAAGTTTCGTCAATGGATCGCAGAGGGGGCGCAATGGGGCAAGCACTGGGCGTTTGAACGGCCGGAGCGTCCCGCTATTCCGAACGAAGAAATTCATCCGATCGATGCCTTCATCCAAAAACGATTGGATCAGGCGGGATTGAGATTTTCTCCCGCAGCTGATCGCGTGACGCTACTTCGCCGACTGTCGTTCGATCTGACGGGACTTCCTCCGACCACGGATGAGGTCGATACGTTTCTCGCCGATGAATCGCCCGCAGCCTACGAGAACGTCATCGAACGACTGCTGACGTCACCGCATTACGGCGAACGGATGGCGATGTGGTGGCTCGACGCGGCTCGTTACGCCGACACCGATGGCTATCAAGGTGATGCCGTGCGCAGCAACTGGCCGTGGCGCGACTGGGTGATTCAATCGTTTAATGAGAATAAACCGTTCGACACGTTCACGATCGAACAGTTCGCGGGGGACTTGCTGCCCGAGGCAACCCCCGAGCAGATTCTCGCGACCTGCTTTCATCGCAATCATATGACGAACGGCGAAGGAGGCCGCGACCCCGAAGAATCGCGAATCGATTACGTCCTCGATCGCGTCAACACCACCGGCACCGTCTGGCTCGGCCTGACGCTCGGCTGCTGTCAGTGTCATTCGCACAAGTTCGATCCGATTTCACAAACAGATTATTATGGTCTGTTCGCCTTCTTCAACAACATCGATGAAGACGGTCGTGCGGGAGGGGGAGCGAAACCGAATCTCAAATACAAATCGCCATTCGTCGAAAGGGCCGTTCAAGAGGCACAGCAACTTGTTGAGGTGCGAACACCGCTTGAAGTCGCGGCCAAAGCAGCCGCCGAACAGGAATTCGAACCGTGGTTAGCCGAAGCGGTCGAGCGTGTGAAAGAGAGCTTCGCACCTTGGCATGTGTTGCCGGTTTCCGGTTTCGAATCGGTCGAGGGAACGGTATTGGCCTTGGAAGCGGACGGTCTGTTGCAGGCGGGTGGACCCAACCCGCGACAGGACGATTATCGCGTGATCTCCCCGAGCCCGGCCGAACTGATGCGGATAACGGGACTTCGGCTCGATGTGTATCCGCACGCTTCCCACACCGACGGCAAACTGTCGCGCGGTGCGACGGGCGAATTCATTCTCACCGATGTGAAACTCTATGTCCGTACCAAAGGAAAATCGCAACTTCGCGAAATCGAAATCGCCAACGCGGTGGCCGACGTCGAAGTCGATGCGGCAGCACGCAATTACGGCAAGGTGAAAGACACTCTCGACGACGACCCGCGTAACGGTTGGACCACCGAAGGACACGATGCCACCCAACCTCACGCTGCGGTGTTCGCACTTGCAAAACCGCTGATTCTCGCCGCTGACGAAGAGTTGATCTTCGTCTTGATGCAACGCTCGACCGTCGGCGATGCGAATATCGGCCGCTTTCGCGTTTCGGTATCCGATCAGCCGGGAGAGGCGGTTCGTTCGCTGGCTCCGATGCCGCTCGAAGAACTTGCCGCCGCACGGCCCGAAAACGCCGCCGCCGTCTCCGCAGAACTAAGAACCAGACTGCTCGAACAATTTCTGGCCGATCATAAAAATTATCAGCATGCCAAGGCGATGCTCGACGCGGCGAAACGGCAACTCGCCGAAGTGCAGGCAACGGCTGACGGAGTCCATGTGATGGTGCTCGGCGAACGGGCCGAACGCCGGATCACGCACATCCTCGAACGAGGCGTCTGGGATAAGAAAGGAGCCGAAGTCCAATCGTCGGTTCCCGCCGCGGTCTTGCCGTGGCTGCCGGAGCAAACCTCATCGCGGCTTGAACTCGCGAATTGGATCGTCTCTCACGACAACCCGCTCACCGCGCGGGTTACGGTCAATCATCTCTGGCAAATCTGCTTCGGTGCGGGTCTTGTGCGTTCGATGGATAATTTCGGATTGCAGGGAGAACTCCCCACGCATCCCGAATTGCTCGACTGGCTCGCCGTCGAATTGATGGACCACCATTGGGACTTGCAGCATATTCTTCGATTGATCGTCACCAGCAACACGTATCGCCAGAGCAGCGATGCGTCGGCGGAGTTGCTCGAACGCGATCCCGAGAACCGTCTGCTCGCGCGAGCCCCGCGGTTTCGTCTCCCCAGCTGGATGATCCGCGACGCCCAACTGCAAACGAGCGGCCTGCTCAACTCCGCGCTCGGCGGGCCGCCGGTGATGCCGTATCAACCCGACGGTGTGTGGGAAGCGATCTTCATGGGAGGGCGGCATTACGAACCGAGCCAGGGCCCGGCTCAATATCGCCGCACCGTGTATGCCTTTTGGCGACGATCGAGTACGCCGACGTTTTTGTTCGACAGCGCTCAACGCCGCGTCTGCGAAGTGCAAGTCCGCCGTACCAATACGCCACTGCAGGCACTTACGCTGTTGAACGATCTCACCGGCCTCGATGCCGCTCGCGAGTTGGCCCGACAGGCGATGCTCTCGACGGACGATGCCTCACACCGCCTCGCATTCATCGCCCGCCGTGCGTTATCGCGATCGCCGCGCGATCAGGAAATCGCCATCCTGCGACGTGAGTTCGACGCATCGCAGGCGTATTACCGCGACCATCCCGACGATGCCAACGAGCTCCTCGCCGTCGGACAGCCGAAGACCAAAAACGAAGTGAATCCCGATCAACTCGACCAAGCCGACTTCGCCGCTTACATGACGACGGCGAGTCTGGTGCTCAACCTCGACGAGGCGGTGACTCGCGAGTGAATCGATTTATGAAATACGAAAATGACTTAACGCCGTGACATCGTGTGCCAGTGGCAAACGAAGAGGTAAAAAGCCATAAAACGAATGATAACTGAGCCATGAACGAATCGTATCTCCCGATCGCCCGACGTTATTTCCTTGGCCGCTGTACCGGAATCAGCCTGGGAGCGATGTCGCTTGGGCTTCTGGAAAACACCCGCGCCGCCGAACAACCGATCGGCCTCGCTGATTTGCCGCATTTTTCTCCCAAGGCGAAGCGTGTGATCTTCCTCACACAATCCGGCGGGCCGTCGCAGATCGAACTCTACGATCACAAACCGGGTCTCGTCGAATGGGCGGGGAAAGAACTCCCCGAAAGCGTCCGTCAGGGACAACGACTGACGACGATGACCGCCGATCAAAAACAACTCATTATGCCCGCCCGTACGAAATTCGCCCGCTACGGCGAAAGCGGTGCGACGATCGGCGAATGGATGCCTCATCTGGCCGGCGTTGTCGATGACATCTGCTTCATCAAGTCGATGGTGACCGATCAGATCAATCACGCTCCGGCGATGACGAAATTCATGACGGGCCATCACCTTCCCGGACGGCCGAGTGCGGGAGGCTGGGTGAGTTATGGACTGGGGAGCGAAAATCGCAATCTTCCCGATTACCTCGTGCTGATCTCGAAGATGAAACGCCCCAGCGATCAGCCCTTGCACGAACATTATTGGGGAAATGGATTTCTCCCCTCGCGGTATCAGGGGGTCAAACTGCGGAATGACCGCGATCCGGTGCTGTATCTTCGCGATCCCGACGGCTTGCCCCGCAATATCCGCCGTGGGATGCTCGACGGTATCTCGGAGTTGAATCAACTCCGCCTCGACGAAACCGGCGACCCCGAAATCGCCACACGCATCAATCAATACGAAATGGCCTGGCGGATGCAATCGAGCATTCCCGAATTGACCGATCTCAGCGACGAACCCGAATCGACCTTCGAGCTCTACGGACCCGATTCCCGCCGGCCCGGCAGTTACGCAGCGAACTGCATTCTGGCCCGACGTTTAGCCGAACGTGATGTGCGGTTTATTCAATTGTTTCATCCTGACTGGGATCATCACAGCCGGTTAAGTTCGTGGTGCGTCGCCCGCTGCCGCGATACCGATCAGGCGAGTGCCGCGTTGATTACCGATTTGAAGCAAAGAGGCCTGCTCAACGATACCCTCGTCATCTGGGGGGGCGAATTCGGACGTGGCGTCGCCGGGCAGGGGGAATGGAACAGCCCCGACGGCGGACGCGATCATCACCCTCGGTGCTTCACCGTCTGGATGGCCGGCGGCGGTGTGAAGCCCGGCATCACCTACGGCGCGACCGACGATTTCAGTTACAATGCCGTTGAAAATCCGGTCCATGTCCACGACCTGCACGCCACGATCATGCACCTCTTAGGGATCGACCACGAGCAGTTTACCTATCGGTATCAAGGATTGGACTTCAAACTCTCGGGTGTCGAAGAGGCACACGTTGTGAAGGATATTCTGGTATAACGAAAAGAACCGGTGTGAGAATTCTCCCCTCCATAAAATGGATTCCAACATGAAAACGCTAGTTGTGATGACATTAACACTCGTCACCTCCACCAGACTCTTCGCCGACGAACCGCTCAATGTCTGGCCCGATCTCGCCCCCGGTGAAACGACGCGGCTGATTGGTGAGAAGCTGCCGTACATCGAAACCGAAATCCCGCCGGTGACGCGCGTCGTCAACATCACCCGACCGACGATGACCGTGCACATCGCCCCGAAACCAAACGGCTCGGCGGTTGTCATTCTTCCCGGCGGAGGATTTGCGAAAGTCGTTCCCGATAAAGAAGGGACCGAAGCCGCTGAATGGCTCAACAAACAGGGCGTGAGCGCCTTCGTTCTCAGCTATCGCACCAGCGAAGCCGGTCCGGCTGTCGGCTGGAAGGGAGCGTTGCAGGACGCCCAGCGGGCGATGTCGCTCATCCGCTCGCGCGCCGACGAATGGGGACTCGACCCGCAGCGTATCGGCCTCGTCGGGTTCTCCGCCGGGGGACAGATCGCCGCCCGGCTGCTTTGTGCCGGAGAGAAACTCACCTACGACCGCCTCGACGAGATTGACGCGGTCTCGCATCGCCCCGATTTCGCGGTGCTCATCTATCCGTGGAACCTGTACGACCCCAAAGCCGACGCTCTCGTTGACGGGTTGGCCGTCCCGAGCGATTGCCCAGCGTCATTCATCGTCCACACCGACGATGATGGCTCGACATCACTGGGAGCCGTTATGCTCTACGCCGGTTTGAAGAAGCACAAAATCCCCTCCGCATTACACGTCTACCACAACGGCGGCCACGGTTACGGACTGAGACCGGTTGAAGGTTCGCAGATTTCGTCGTGGACCGATCATGCAACGCACTGGCTGGAAACGCGCGGGGTGTTAGGGGAGTGAATTGGTCACAGGGATGGCGAACGTTTAGTGACGTGTTCCACCCGACAGCTAACGCAAGAATTTGATCGCACTGCGAAAGCGGGACGAATTTGTCGCCAAAACGTCGCTCGCACTGGATATGTGCGGCCTCAAAATTTATGATATCATTTGAAATTCAAGCGGGGTGAAGATCGCGGGATTCCCCGGGATCTTCCCTTCAGATTCTCTTTCTCTTCTGGCACGATTGGACGCAACCATGAATCTCCCTCAACGGAATCGATTGACCGTACGACACCTTCTGTTCGGAATCGCACCGGCGATGGCCATTTTGTTGACGGTTGCCGTATCCGCTCGTGCCGACGATTGGCCGCAGTACCGCGGACCGAATTCCACCGGAATTTCGACATCCTCGAAGCCGCTCCCCGAAACATTCTCGGATACCGAAAATGTCGCCTGGTCGGCTGAATTGGGGGACGGCATCGGTAGTGCCATCGTTGTCGATGGACGGGTGTTTGTCAGCGGCATGTCGGAGGACAAGAAGACCGTCAATTTGTATGCGTTCGACGCCGAGAGTGGCGAGAAACTCTGGCAGCGCGACTGGGACGCCGGTGAACTCCACGAAATTCACGAAACGAACTCTCACGCCAGTACCACACCGGCAGCGGATTCTGAACGTGTCTATTTCTACTTCAGCACGCTGGGAATGCAGGCTCTCGATGCGAAAACCGGCGACGATGTCTGGAAGTTCGACATGCCGATTCCTTACTTTGTCTTCAAGTGGGGCCCGGGAATGTCCCCCGTGTTGCACAAAGACCTGGTGCTGTTCGTGCAGGATGACGACCTGTACCCCGCGTTATACGCGATCGACAAAAAGACGGGCGAACTGCGTTGGAAAGACGATCGTCTCGATATGGCGGTCAATTATTCGCACCCCGTCATCTGCACCGTGGATGGTGTCGACGAAATCGTCGTTGGCGGAACCGGCAAGCTGATCGGTTACGATCCCAAAGATGGTCGCCGCAAATGGTACGCGAAGACGTTGCTCCGCAACATCAAAACGACACCCGTCGTTCGTGACGGTGTGATTTTCGTCTCGCTGCAAAGCGGCGGCATTGCCTACCAGTGGCTGGCATCGGTCGATGCCGTCGAAACAGGTAACAGCGACGGTAAAGTTTCTAAGGAAGAAATTCAGGCGTTTATGGGCAAGACGCCGATTCCCGATGCATTTTACGAAAAAACCTTTGGACGGGGCGATTTGAACAAAGACGGACTGCTGGAAGGGGAAGAACTCGACATCGCGTTTTTGCATCCCGACAACCGGGCCGGTGCCAGCTTTACGAAACAGGGTGACGCCGCCGCCGATGAATTCGTGATGGCAGTCAAAGGGGGCGGAGAAGGTGACGTTACGGAGACTCACGTCTTGTGGAAGCATCGCACGAAGCATACCGACCACGTCGTTTCGCCATACGTGCATGACAACCGCATTCTGCTGGTCAAAGGAGGAGGGATCGCCACCGTCTTCGAAACCGAACAGGGAGAGCCTCTCGGCGGTCCCCGACGGATCGAAAATACCAGCGATTACTTTGCCTCGCCGGTCTACGGCGACGGCAAGATTTATGTTGCCGGTGCCAACGGCATTGTCGTGGTGATGAACGATTCGCCGGAGTACGAGCCCCTCGCCGCCAATGATATGGCCGACGGCATCGTTGCCACCCCGGCAATCGCCAATGGAAAACTCTTTATCCGTACCCGGATGAAGCTGTACGCCATTGGCAAATAGAATGAGGGATTGTGCTGCCCCGACGAAGTTCGAACCGTAGACAGAGTGGGATCTTCGGCGCTTCTTGCTGCTCAAAAATCCCTCTTTCTGCTTTTCCGAATTTCCATTACTCTCCCGCGCATGCACACCATTCATGCACTTCCAGAGTTTGGGTTTCGGGAACCGTTTAGCGTCCTCAGTCATTTGCTGGGGGTCGGTATCTTCGTCGTTTTGTCCTGGCGGTTGATACGCTCGGGGCGGGGCGATGCCGGACGGACAATCTCACTCTGTGTCATGGCGTTCACGTCTGTGCAAACATTGTTGGTCAGCAGTTTGTATCATGCCCTCTGGCCAGGCCCTGAGCGAGAGCTGATGTTGCGGGCTGATGTCGCCGGGATTTTTCTGTTGATTGCCGGGAGCATGACCCCCGTACATCTCATTCTGTTCAAAGGGGCGTGGCGCTGGGGGCCGCTTGCGGTTGCTTGGGCTACCGCTTTCGTCGGTGCGTGGCTGAGATTGGCCGTATACGAAGGAGGGCCAGGTATTGGCGGCACGATGATTTTTTTGTTTTTCGGCTGGGCCGCAGCAATTACCTCGTTCGAAATCTGGCGACGTCACGGCTGGCATTGTATTCGCATGGCCGTTTATGGTGGCCTGACCTACACAACCGGAGCGATCATGTTAATGATGCAATGGCCGACATTGATCACCGGAGTCATCGGCTGGCACGAAATCTGGCATGTCGCCGTTCTCGGCGGACTGGGTCTGCATTGGCGATTTATTTTTCAGATCGCTTCCCGCGACCATTGGCCGGTGTCGACGATCGTCAGAATGCCGGGGGTTTCATTACCCCGTCGCACCTGGCGTCCCGCCATCTATATGCTGAACGGCCTCTCTGCCTATGCCGCGAAACAACGCCGCGAGAGGCTGCGAACAGCAATTATGTCGAATGAGACGACCATCGGGACGTAAATTTTCCCTGAATCCCGCTGTGTTGTCGGTTGAGTTGCCAGGGAGTCTGTCGGCAACCTTGCAATTGTACAGGTTAAATTCCTTCTTCCAATTGCAATTTCAACACGATGGCGGCTATACTGCCCCCTCACAAAGGACGTTGGACATTAACAAGTCGTTTTTGGTCCGACGTTCTTGCAAACCATTTTGGTAGGAAACACGCAGATGGCCGAAGGTACGATCAAGAAGTTGACTGACAGAGGTTTTGGATTCATCAGCACAGATGGCGGAACAGACCTGTTCTTTCATTCGAAAAGTGTGCAGGGTGCCAGTTTCGATCAGTTGCACGAAGGACAACGCGTCACGTATTCCGAAGGTCGTGGACCTAAGGGCCCGTGCGCCGAAAACGTAACGCCGGCATAATTTGCCGTCGCGAAACGTCTCATCTCGCCGGCATCCCATGTATTGAGTGGGTCATGCCGGAGTGAATGAAATTCTCAAAATGGCTCGGCACAGTAAGATCACTGTGCGCGAGCCATTTTGTTGATACACACGTCTTTTCGTATGGCAATCGGGTGCGACAAGTCTCAGATATTGAGCAGCTTACGGGCGTTGTCGCGGAAGATTTTCGCCTGCACATCATCGGGGAGTTCCAGCTGGCGGTACAACGTCAACTGGGGAACATCCTGCCCCGGAGTGAGATAATCGGTGCCGAACAGCAGACGGTCGGCGCGACGTAATAAAAATTCTCGGCCGAATTCGAGATCCCGCATGATGGCGTTGGCACCGCTTCCGGCAGAAAGATCTCCGTAGATATTCGGGCATTCGTCCATGATGCGATCGATCGCTCCACCAGGAACCACCGGCCCTTTGGGATAACTGCTGAGCTGCGCCTGCTCGGTCACGTCGCCTGATATCGAGGCCCACCACCCGTTGGCATGAGCGATGAACGTCGTTTGCGGAAGTTTCTTCAAAACTTTTTCGAGGATCGGTAAACCCGGGGCGTCGACGTTACGGATCGTGTCGGTGTGAAACAGCACGGGAAGCCCGACCTCTCCGCAGGTTTCATACACCAGCAGATTGCGGGGGTCATCCATCGCAATGCCGGTCTTATGTTCGCCGAACCCTTTGCAGCCCCGGTCGCGATAATCTTTGAGCATACCGGCGAGCCCTTCCTTCCCCCCCTGAAAACTGGTCCGCGGATCGATGCAACAGAACGGGATCAACCGGTCGCGATGGTCTTTTGTCTCTTCGAGCACGAAATCGGGCGTGAGCGGGTAACTCGACGACTCGGGCGAAACTAAGGGCAACACCACCGACTGGGCAATGTCGTTTTCATCCATCCATTTCAGCAAATCCTTCGCCGTCAGGATTTCGGTCGTGTTCCACGTCCGACCCAGATGGGTGTGAATATCGACATACCGGCCGGGGGGATATTCTTTCTTCGCGTCGTCGGGTTTGTCGTCGCCAAGCACTTCGACTCGGCCACTGAAGGGTAAACCGGAAACTCCTGCGAGCAATGCCCCCGCAGCAGCGTTTTTGAGAAGTTGTCGGCGGGAGAACAAAGGGTTGATCGTCGTCATTGTAAGTTCCTCTCGTGCAGGAGTTTGGCGAATCGTTACATCGTATCTTGTCATGCGAGAGCGGAGATGTCCACCGTTTGAAGCCTAACAACCTCCAACCCCCTATCCCCAACCTCGAACCCCCAACTCCCCGCAGCGCAACCTCGTCTTGTTCAAATAGTAACGATGAACTACATTTCCCGCCGATTTTGAAGATCTGTCAGGGATGACTGCCACGCATATGGATTACAACGTCAAGCCGATCGGCAAAACGTGTGCGGCGACAGGGCACGAACTCGTGCCGGGGGCGACCGTCTATTCGGTGCTCGTCGAAGAGCAGGGACAGCTCACCCGCCTCGATTTCTCCGAAGAAGGCTGGACCTCTCCTCCCCCGCATTCGCTCGGCGTCTGGAAATGTATCGTCCCGCCGCCGACACCGGCGAAGACGAAACTGTTCGATACCGAAAGCCTGATGCAAACGTTCGAGCTGATGTGCGAAACGTCGCTCCCGTCACAAGACAAACTCCGCTACGTGATGGCTTTACTGCTCATTCAAAAACGGCGATTGAAACTCGATCAGACACTGCAAGACCGCGACAAGATCATCCTGCAACTCATGGGAAGCATGGGAGAAGGCCCTTTCGAAGTCGTCGACCAGCGATTAACCGACGACGAAGTCGATCAACTGCAAAACGACCTTAACGCCTTTCTCGCGAATGGAGCAGCGGCTTGAGTTCCAAAAGTGAAGAGGGGCCGCAGATGTTCGCAGATTGACGCAGATAACAAGAAGAAGAAATAGAATGTGAGAATGAAATTAGAATTCAAGCCAATGAGTCGATCATCAACTGCGAGAATCAGGCGGGTCAGCATCAAGCAAAAATTGCTTTTTCAATCTGCGTTCCTCTGCGAATATCTGCGGACAGTTTTTTCAATCAAGAACTCGCGAACAATTTGGCCCAATGGAATTTAACTGCGTGAAACGATCTGACGACCATACGCACGATGCGAACCGAATTACGGATTTGTCCCTCTGCGGGCGGTTCGTTCTGTTGTTGATCGCGATCGCGTCGATCTCACAGCTTGCGGGTTGCAGTTGGATGGGGCGAAGTCACGCCGGATCATGGTGGATGCCGAAGTCGTGTCGCTTCGCATCCGATATTACGCAAGACGAACTCATCGCCACTCTCAATCAGGACGCCGCCGAAATTCAATCGTGGGAATCGACGAACGTCACAATGAAGGCACGCGGACAAGGGGCTCCGCCATTCGGTTTTCCTGCGAAGGTCGCCGTCGAACGTCCGCAACGATTTCGGCTGGCGGCGAGTAATCCGCTCGGAGGCCCCGAAGTCGACATCGGATCGAACGAGAAACTCTTCTGGTTCTGGATGAAACAGGCTCCCGAAAAACATGTCTTTTTCGCAAATCATGTCGATTTTCAGGGGGCGGATGCTCCCGGACGGTTACCGTTGAACCCCGACTGGCTGATGTCGGCGTTCGGCATGCAGCCGCTCGATCCACTGTCGTGGGAGATGACGGCACTCGACGGTGACAGGGTCAAGCTGACGCCGCTGCCGGGGACCGATCAATCGCCTCTGGAGCGGACATTGATTGTCGATTTGTGTGAAGGCCATATCGTCGAACAGCTGCTGACCGATCGGAGCGGAAAACTGATGGCACGCCTGAAATTCGATGAATTCCGTCGCTGCGACAATGCCCCAGTCATCATGCCGCATCTGCTGGTGATCGAGTCTCCTCCGACCGAGATGACGATCGAGATGCACCTCGCCCGCGTCAACGTTAATCCCTCTCAAATCCCCAGTGATCGTTGGATCATGCCGACCGTTGCCGGATCGCCCCCGATGAATATCGCCGACATGCTCAACCGGCAGCGAGGTCGAAACGGCATGGCGATGAATCCCTTTCCGCCGGAGAGAGAAGAACAGCGATCGACGCAGAAGCCGACGCGGCCGAAGACCTTACCGGTCTATCACATGCAACCCGCATCGCACGAAGAAACCCCGCCCTGGGATCCAAGCGACTCGTCGCCCTTTTAAAAACCCTCTCCCACCGGGAGAGGGTGCCCGCGCCTCACGGGCGGGTGAGGGGCCACCATCGACGCCCGATCGCCAGCGAATTGGACCCAATCGCACTTTTGTGATTCAGGTCCTGTTGAGTCGCGTCTCATCCACCCCTCACCCGGCTGGCTGCGCAGCCGACCTCTCCCGGTGGGAGAGGTGAAGACCTGAGCCCTCTTACCGCGAGACCTGCAACCGCGCCGCCGTCAGTGTGTTCTTCAGCAGCATGGCGATCGTCATCGGGCCGACGCCGCCGGGGACGGGAGTGATGGCACTCGCAATTTCTTTCACCGGTTCGTACGCGACATCGCCGACGAGTTTGTCGTTCACCCGGTTGATGCCGACGTCGATCACCACGGCACCCGGCTTGACCATCTCGGCGGTGACGAACTCCGGCAACCCGATCGCCGCGATGAGAATGTCGGCGGTGCGCGTGATCTCCGTCAGATCGCGGGTCTTGCTGTGGCAGATCGTCACGGTGGCATCGCCCCCTTTGCCGCGCTGCACCAGCATATTCGCCATCGGCTTGCCGACGATTTCGCTCCGTCCCAACACCACGGCGTGTGCTCCCGCCGTCTCGATATTCCCCGACGCGAGCAGTTGTTGCACACCCCACGGCGTACAGGGGAGAAATCGAGGCCGGCCCTGCACCAACAGTCCCACATTTTCAGGATGAAACGCATCGACATCTTTCAGCGGATGCACCGCATCAAGCACCAGCCGTTCGTCGATCTGCTTCGGCAACGGCAACTGCACGAGAATGCCATGCACCGAGTTGTCATCGATCAGCCGCGCCACGAGATCGAGCAATTCCTGCTGAGACGTTTCGGGCGAGAGTCGATGCAGCGTACTCTTCAACCCCGCCTGTTCGCAGGCCCGTTGCTTGTTTCGCACATAGACCGCACTCGCCGGATCTTCGCCCACCAGCACCGCGGCGAGATGCGGCGTCACGCCGGTTTTTTGAGTGAACTCGGCCACATCCGCCGCCGTTTCGTGGCGAAGTTTGGCCGAAAGGGCTTTTCCATCGAGAATCTGAGCCGTCATTTTTCGTCCTGATCATTGGTGGTCTATGTTGAGCCTGTGTCCGACCGTAGTTTTACAGTGAGGAGGCCACGTTCTCAACCAACACCTTCATTGTCGCTGGCCTCTATAAAGCCGGACCGAGGGCGCAGACCTCGACGACCGTCAAGAAACGAAATCTCGCACGTGCATCGTCCCATACAAACAACATGCGGCGAGAAGGGCGGCGAGGACGTCGTCGATCATGACACCCAACCCGCCGGGGAGGTCTTGCAGTTTGCGGATCGGCCACGGTTTCCAGATGTCGAAGAGGCGGAACCAGAGAAATCCGAAAATCAGAGAACTCACGCTCACCGACGAAAAGCAGAAGACGATCGGCATCGCGGCGAGTTCGTCCCAGACGACTTCGCCGGGGTCTTTGCGGCCGATGAGTTTTGATCCCCGCGTGCAAATCGGAATGCCAATCAGCAGCAAGAGCAGCGAGGCGAGCATTCTCGGGGGCGTTGAGGCGAACAGGTTTTGCCCTGCTGCAACCATCAGTACACCAACGGCACTCCCCCATGTTCCGGGGGCGGAGCGTATCCGACCGACGCCGAAACCGGTGGCGAGGAACAGCACCAGCCGGTCGCTGAATCGGGGGGCTTGCGGGCCGGAATCGGGCGTTGGCACTTCAGAAATAGCGATCCCTCTACTAAAATGACAAAAGAGTGATTATACTCCCGGCCAATTTTCATGCTATCGACTTGCTGCAAATTCGTCCGAAGTCGAACCTGCTAACCGGTTTTGTCGTCTTTAAAGCAATCTTCAATCCCAATGAGCGGCGGGGTTTATCCCCGCCGTGTGTTATCCCTACCGTGTGGCAATGGACGGCGGGGGATAAACCCCGCCGCTCAGTCCTCTTCAGTAAATAATCGCCGTGATCTCGCGGCGACAGGAGTCGCATCAATGTCTACGACGGGCAAATTACATAAAGTTGAAGGACTCAAAGAAAACAGCCGGCAACTGCGCGGCACGATCGGCGAAGAACTCAATAACGGACTCGATAACTTCACCGACGATGCGGCGAATCTGCTCAAACATCACGGCAGTTACCTGCAGGATGACCGCGACACCCGCAAGCTGAAGAACGCCGACGGGACGAAAAAAGAGAAAGCCTACTCGTGCATGGTCCGCACGCGCATTCCCGGTGGCAAGGTGACTGCCGAGCAGTTTCTCGCCGAACTCGATCTTGGCGACAAATACGGCAACGAGACCGTTCGCATCACCAGCCGGCAGGGGTTTCAATTGCACGGCGTGCTGAAGTCCGATCTTCGCGAAACGATTCGGGCGATCAACAAAACGATGCTCACCACGTTAGCCGCGTGCGGCGACGTCGAACGCAACGTGATGTGCTGCCCTGCCCCGTATAAGAACAGTCCCGTTCACGACGAGATGCAGCAGATGGCCGACGCGCTCGCCGAGCATCTCAAACCGCAGACGACCGCCTATTACGACATCTGGCTGACCGACGATGAAACGGGCGAAAAGACGAACGTCGCCGAGTTTCAGCCGGTCGAAGAACCGATCTATGGCAAGACGTATCTGCCGCGAAAATTCAAAACGGCGATCGCATTGCCCGAAGACAACTGCATCGACATTCATTCGAACGATCTCGGTTTTCTCGCCGTCGTCGAGAACGACACGATCAAAGGTTACAACGTGCTCGTCGGTGGCGGCATGGGACAGACCCCGAGTGCCGAGAAGACCTTCCCCGCCATTTCGCAGCACATGGCGTATGTGACGCCCGACCAGGTTCTGGGGGTTGCCGAAGCGATCGTCAAAGTGCAACGCGACTTCGGCAACCGCGAAGACCGCAAGGTCGCCCGCATGAAGTACCTGATTCACAACTGGGGATTGCCGAAATTCAAAGAGAAGGTCGAAGAGTATTATGGGCAGCCGCTTCCCGAACCCGCCCCGATTCAGGTGACCGACGTCGACGATCACATCGGCTGGCATAAACAGGGAGACGGCCGCTGGTTTCTCGGCGTGAACATCGAGAACGGTCGCATTAAAGATGAAGGGGATCTGCGAATCAAAACCGGCCTGCGGGCGATTCTCAACAAGTACAAGATGCCGACGCGATTGACGGCGCTGCAAAGTGTGATTTTCTGCGACATCGAAGAAAAGGACAAAGCCGATATTTCGAAAATGCTCGCCGAGCATGGCATCAAGCAGGATTTCGAATTGACGCTGATGCGGCGGTATTCGATCGCCTGCCCGGCGTTTCCGACGTGCGGATTGTCGATCACCGAATCGGAACGGGCTTTGCCTGGCCTGATCGACGAACTCGAAGTCGAACTCGCAAAACTCGGCATCCCCAACGAACGGATTTCGATTCACATGACCGGCTGCCCCAACGGCTGCGCCCGGCCCTATTCGCCCGACATCGGCTTCGTCGGCAAGACACTCGGCAAGTACACGATCTACGTCGGCGGCAACGCCGAAGGAACGCGACTCGCCTTCATCTACAAAGACCTCGTCCCGACCGCCGAAGTCGCCCCGTCGCTGGTCCCACTGCTGACGACATTCGTCGCCGAACGTCAACCGGGCGAAGCCTTCGGCGATTTTTGTGCAAGGCTCGGGGAAGAGGCGATCACGTCTCGGTTTGCATAGCAGAGGGTGTCGTAGCTGTTCACCGCGAAGTTGAGATGCGACGACAACACGAACTTCACAACGGGCGGCCTGCGGGTCGCCCGTTTTTTGTTGACAGATCGTCCACGCAGTGCGGCGACACGATAACGTTCGTTAACGAGCACAATCCTGTGTCGGCATATTCCGATATTTGTCTCTTGAGAATAGGGAGTTGGTGTTGATTCGTAGTATCTATCGCTCGATCCGACGATTATATTGTGCGAGCCATTGCTTTCAGTGAGTATGAAAATGCTAAGACGGCGTTCATCACTGCGAGAGGTTATCACCCTTTTTCGAAAGTAATTACGATGCGGACGATCAAGTTGGGGTTGATGTGCTTAATAGTGTTGGTGATCAGTGCAGGGACATCACAAGCCGGGGTGATTTTCAGTACCTTCGGACCGGGTGATTCGCATTCAACCGGTTTCTCCTTCGATGTCACTTCACCGCCAGCCAATGGCAGCACCGATAGAGATGAAGCGATGGGCTTTTCGGTGCAGGGAGTGAATGACTTCACGTTAACCTCGATCGAGCTCGCCGTGATTAATTCCTTCAGCAACAATGGCGGCACTCTGATGGATGTGTACCTGATGAGCGACGTCGCCGGAGAACCCGGCAGCGTGATCGAATCATTTCAGCTCGATCTGCCCGCCGCATTCTTTGGCGGTATTCTGACGGCGAGTTCATTATTAAACCCGATCCTTCAGGCCGGATCAGAGTATTGGCTTGTTGCTTCTGCGACAGAACCGAATTCTTTTCTTGGCTGGTATTTCGACAATAATGGCTTTACTGAACCCGAAGGGCCAAGTCTGGTCCGGGTAAACAATGGAGAATGGCAAGTACATACTTTCGGTCGGGGGGCATTCCGAGTGAATGGAGATTCGATCGAATCCTCAGTCCCCGAACCCTCAACCATCGCCCTGCTCTTAACAGGCGGCGTCGGTCTCATCGGCTACTGCTGGCGAAGGAAGCTAAAACTCGCCGCGTAAACGCGATGCTGCGACAACACAATTCACACAACGGGTGGCCTGCGGGTCGCCTGTTTTTTTGTTTGAGACGTGTCACACGGTGAGATGGGCATCGGAGTAGATTTCCCTCCGCGTCCGTTTACGCCGTGCGACAATTTGTTGCGAGTTTCGAAGAATCGGTTCAAATCGGATGGTCCGCAAAACCGACACTCTCCGGACTTGGTGACAGAACGAATTTCTTGCTGAATCGATGGGTCAAAACAATCTGTTTCAGTTGCAAACGCCCCTCGGGTTGACATATAGTTGTTCCGGAAATGACATTTCGCAGTCCCCGGCAGAACCTGTCGGGTTCTCGCGTGTCATTCTCCAGGCGATGCCAGTCGTAACAGGCATCACTCGAGGGCAGGTAGCTCAGTTGGTAGAGCACAGGACTGAAAATCCTGGTGTCGCCGGTTCGATTCCGGCCCTGCCCAATTTTGTGTCCATAAGTCGCTGCTATTTTGACGTTGCCGATTTCGTGGATCGCTTTGGCTTGTGGGCCGACGCAATGGCTTTGTCGATCTTCTTGATCGTCGTGGCGGACGCCATGTGCTTCCCCGATTCCAGCCGCGAAATCGTTTCCTGACGTACCCCAGCTCGCTGCGCGAGTTCTGCCTGAGTCATCCCAGTGGCCCGCCGGTCGCTAATCAAGCTGCGCGCCATCGAGATGCGGTTGTATTCGGCCGCCGGAAACCGCCCGTTCGCGTCAGGCGTGGGGAATTCGGGCAGTGCGTCGTCGTCTGCGACGGCTTTTCCTGCTTCGCGGCACAAACGTTCGTAGTCCCCTTCTTCCAGCAAAACGAATCGTTTGCCCTCGACTTCAATCCTCTGCAATCCGATCATCGTCAACCCTCATAAAATCCGTCGCGATGGCCGATGCGTTCGATGAATACCTCCTCGGCTGTTACGCGAAACTGAATGCGATAATCGCCCGTACGATGCGATAACGACTGGCGAGATTTCAACGTAAAGGTTTTGCACCATTGACGTCAGGCTAACGTTCCAACCGATGAATCACGCCGTCCACTCTCACCATGATACCCCGCGTCAGTTTCGCAAATTGCTCTGCGGCGCGAGATTCATAGGTGACATTTCTCATGATATGATTATGACAAGTGAGGGAAAGGCATCAAGATGAGAACGACTGCTGGCGCTTCAATAACCATATCGGTTTATATGAAGGGGGCTCTGTTCGTTGAGCACATCACCGATTCCATCGCTCACTCTTCATCAGACGACGGCTCGTAGCTCTGATAAAGCTGTTGCGTCTGCGCGTTGGTTAGGCCGACAGCGTAGATGCGCAATTCATCGATATATCCGGTGAAAGAATTGTCGGGGCCCAAGGGGTTCGCGTAGGTGCCGAGCACCAGGACATCTTCGGCGGTTTCGAGTATTCCTTCGACCTGACCGACGACGCGGCCGTCAAAATAATACACGATCTGCTTACCATCGTAGGCCATACAATGGTGATGCCATTCCCGGTCGACTTCGGCGTCGAGAGACAGCTCGTTCAGCCATCCATAACAGGCCCACACACCGCTGTTATGATGTATGCCGCAGGGTCTTGCCGTCGCCGTTGAGGCGCCATAGGCAATCACATGCATGTTTGTCGCCTTCGATTCTCCCTGGTTTCTTAACCAGACCGAGATCGTCCGGGGTGAATTCCCATGAGGAAGTTTCGCTGGCAGCGACACATGACTGGAACCGTTGAAGTGCACCGCTTTGCCGATTCGTCCGCGGAGCATCCGGACCGCGCCGACCGTTGTGTTCCTGGGCTTTCGCTGTTCGTCAAACGTCACTTCAAAAATGGGGGACGGCAGCGTGACCGGTTCGCCGGGATCGGGAGTGGGAGCCGATGTCTCCGCATCACGAAAGCGTATCGGCAATTCGGGTCTGACGGCGACGGCCACGATATCGTCCTCGTCATCGGGAGGTGAATTCGCCGATGACGAGGCGTCGTTTCCCTTCTCCGGAGAATTCGTCGAGGGAGTGACCGGCGGTGTCAGCGGGGGAGTCGCGGTCGTGGTCACTGGTTTGATGGTTGTTTTTCCGACAGCCTGCGGTTCCTCGATATTCGACGTGGCGTTTGTCGTCAACGCATCGGTCGTCGTCAGCGATTCCCACGGCTTCCAGAACTTGACGACGATCAAGGCGACAAGAGCGACGACGACGAATTTGATGACTCCGGTTCCATTTCGTCCGCGTTTGGATCCCCCGCCGCGAGCTTTTCTGGATCCTGACTTACGAGGCAAGACCCCGCCAATCGAATCGAATTGACGATTGCGGTTGCGTTTGTCGAAGAGATTCTTTCGTTGGTCGTAATCCCGGCGCATTGCGGGATCGAGCAGCGTCAGCTTGGCCTCATCGATTTTGAAACTGATGCTCGATACCGCGTCATCCATCCCCTGCCCGCGTTTCGAGCCGACGTACTGTTTGCGCTGTTCAGCCGCGCTCTCGATCACTTCGGGGTCGTCTTCGTTGAGAGAGATCCCCAGCAGTTCGTAGTGATTGGGAGGCTGCTTGTTCTTGGGAATCCCCAGCCATTTGTGATACGGATCGAAATTTTCGGGATTCGAGATCTTCATCAACCGCCCCCCCCTGCCCGAGGTTCGACGAAACCGGAATTGGACAAGTCCCCACTCCCAAACCGGTAGCGAGGTCTCCATCGATGGTAATTGTAAACGATGGTTAACGGATTATCGAGAGGATTGGCCGTTCATACGAAATCACGTTTGCATCGGTGAAATGGTGGTCTCCCAGTTTTCCGGCCCAAAGGGCCAGAAATTCGTCCAGCCCGGTCCGCAGGGCCGGGGATCAGGCCACACGTCAACTCTCTTCAGGCCCAACGGGCCGACCGTTCGTCGATATTCTTAGCTCATCACCGATCGCTAATGGAATGGCCGGCCCGTTGGGCCTTCAAGACATTTCTACACACCACATGGACCAGGCCCTTGCGGACCTGGCTATAGAAACGGCTGGCCCTTCGGGCCGGGTGACCACCACCATTAAACGGATACACCCCGTAATCACTCTCTTATCTCCACCGCCAGCACCCACGACAGACTCTGTCCGACCTCCAGCGTCTCAATCCGTGTGAGTTTTCCCGACTGCGGGTCGCACGTGAAGAACGCCAGTTTGCCGCTCCCTTCGCCTGCTCCGTAGGCAAACTGGCCACTCGGGTCGATGTCGAACGAACGGGGCGTCTTTTCTGTTGGCGTCTGGCCGATGGGGGTCAGCTTGCCGTCATCCGCGATTTTGAAACCGGCGAGGCTGTCGTGGCCTCGGTTCGAGACCCAGACAAACTTGCCGTTGGGGTGCACCTTCACCTCGGCGGTCGAGTTATTTTCGCTGTAACCCTCGGGGAGCGTCGAGTCCGTTTGTGCGGGCGTCAGAATTCCGCTCCGGTCGATCGCGTACGCGGTGATGCTGCTCCCCGATTCGTCGGAAGTGTACGCGAAGTTTTCTGTCGGATGAAACGCGAGATGCCGTGGGCCGGCCCCTTCGGCTCCACCGGGGGCCTGACCGGCGTCCGTCAGCATGCCGGTCTCGGCGTCGAAACGAAACTGATAAACCGCATTCGGTGCCACGTGCGGCACGTAGACCATCTTGTTATCACGACTGACGGCGATGCAATGAGCCGTCTTTGCCGTTTCCACGCTTTGCACGGCAGGACTCGCGATAGAACCATCTTCGTTGATCTTGTGAACGACGACTCGTCCCGCTGAGTAACTCGCCGACAGGAGCCATTTGCCTGTGCGATCGGTGCCGACGAACGCGGCGTTGGCACCGTCGCCGAGCTCGACCGTGTTGAGCGGCGTCAACTTGCCGGTGTTCGGGTCGATGCGATAGCTGCCGAGAGTATTGTTGTTCCGCAGCGACGCATACAGAAAGTGTTTGTCGGGATCGACCCCCAGAGAACCGGGAGTTCCTTCAACGGCGAACGTGTCGACGGCGGTCAATTTGTCGTCGTTACGCCGGTAGATTTGAATCTCTTGTTCGGGGGCTTTTGAGACGTAGATAAAGGTCGATGATGAGTTATCGTTCGCCACGTGCGTTTCCTTGTTCTTGACACCACTTTGCGGATGTTCGGTGACGGCGTTCCAGGCGAGTTCCTGAAGCAACTGATTCATCTCTTCATCAATTTGCGGCGTGAGTTTGGCAAAATTCGGATGCGTAAAATATTTCGGAATCGGTAGTCCGACGGGACTTTGTTCATAGATCGCCGCATAATGGCAGTAGGCGACCAGCGCCTGCAACGGCAGCGAGGCATGGCCGATCGGGTCGGTGAAGAGATCTTCCTGTAGTTTGAGTCCCGGGGCTTCACCGTTGATGATTTTCTCGCGGAGGGCAATCACCGCTTGCCCGACCGGCACGATGTACAGCACCTGATGAGGATATTTCTTGTTGAGTTCTGCGATGTGCTCGTCCATGCTTTCGAAGTACGGCTCGTGAAGTTTTCGCAGATCATCGGCGGTCGGGGCGTTGTGATCGACCATCTTGGGACGCAGCGTAAACGACGTATCGTAGATGTCGAACGGCAGCCAGAATTCCTGCACCAGCACGCGGATGTCAGGATTCCCTTCGACGGCGAGGTCGGCGAAGTGTTCGATGCCGGGGTCGGAGAGATGAATCGGCGACATCGTGAAGACATCGATCTTTCCTTCACGCAGCAATTTTTTCGCCATGTTCTTGTCGTCGGCGACGTCCCAGTGCTGAATGACCCGCGACCCACCGATCGCCGAGAGCCCGGCGAATTCGTGGTCATCGATTCCCGCTGATTTGGCGATGTCCGTCAGAATCGGCGGCATGAAAAAATGAAAGCTATGCCCCGCCGAGAAGACGCGAAGTCCTTTGACTGTTGACGCGGACAGTTCGGCGGAGGCGAATCGAATCTGGATCAACACGATCAATGCCAGAGAGACAGCTCTCCGGCAGTATTTCCATTTCAGGCGAGACGACATGGCGGACTCCTCTGGGGTGAGTGCGAATGGAATGGGTGAAACGATTTCAGCGTACCGCCTGCACGACAAAACGTCCAGCAGTCGGCCGTTCTTCACCGGTCGCATGTCGCGTCGGAAGAAGGGCGTCTGTCACCCCTTCGGTTTTTTTGATCCCGAAGGGATCACAGCGATTAGCCGGTGGTTGAGCGAAAGCGAAACCACCGGACCAACGTCTCCACGTGCCATCGACCCCAGAAGGGGACGCAGACGAATTGACCTCACGCACCCACACGGCATTCGATCGTCCGGTTGGGTGGCACTGCTGAATGGCTCTGCATTCAGCAGTGTGCTTGTCGATTTCGGAAAAAATCACTGCTGACCCAAAGCTGTCAGCAGTGGCACTTGGCAGTGGATGATTGCCGTATGTTGATGGCCTACCGGCCTGAAAGGCCATCACAAATCAGCCCCGGGCAACGCCCGGGGTGACGAAATATCGCAACAGTTTCTAAGCCCTGTAGGGGCGGCACATCGATGGTTCATAGACCGATGGTTTCGCCCCTACAGGGCTCTGAATTCTCGCATGATCCGCAACCCCGGGCGTTGCCCGGGGCTGATGTGTGGGTGCCCCTGCGGGGCGCAAAAAATGAACTAAGGAGAAATTTGCGATAACCGTCACAGCTTCTCCACCACGTTCCCCTGCCTATTGTTTTGGTTTCACTTCGAACTCGCCGAAATCGCCGCTTCCAACGAGCAGGTTTTCAAGACGTACAACAGTAATTTCCATGTCTGAGATACTTATGCGGTCGCCCTGCTTTACTGACTTGGGTGCGAGTGTGACGCGGCCAGTATCGTCGGTCACACTCACGATCACCTGCTGTCCAGTAATGTCATCCAAATGCAACTTCAGCTTCCCCCCCGGCAACCAAGCGTTACTCCGTTGCTTGATCGTCAGTAGGACGCCACTCGACGTCAGCGGCGTGGCCGCAGCATCATTTGCCGAGGGGACAGGTGCCGCCGGACCACGACCCAAGAGATCTTCTGTGCGGGATCGAATGCCTACCACCGCCCACACCACTGCCGCAGCCGCCACAATAGCCACACCGGCGATCGTCCACCCGATGATAGTCCGATGCCGACTCATGTAGGAATCCTATCGCTGGGTTTGACGCTCAAACCGTGCTCGCTGCAGCGCATGTTTTGGCCACAACGTAGTTATTCACTCACTCTCCGGAAAAATGAAACCGAAACTGCGAGAAGTGCAAACGCGCAGCCTGCAATCCCAGCCCGCAGTCAAATGGGCTGGAACTCCCCTCGGATGCTCATCAAAACTCCGAAGATGATACACCCGACAATCAGCCAACCCCATCGGCGGCCTCTCAGCTCTGGCGTCTTGTCAGTCATAAAAGTGTGAAGTGGTTTAACTACTACTTATTCAGAATCATACCAAATACCATGCACACGGTATTCAGAATCAAATACCCCAAACCATAAACATTACATCACTACCGCCCGCAATTGTCAATTCGGGGTTCTTGATCACACCGGGGTACTAGCTGAGATGTGAAACGTCCCCCCGTCCATGATGACTTATGATGATTCGATTGATCATTCGGCGGGAATGCGGATAATCGGGAAGTCGTGTGCGGCGGCTGAGGGGTTCGTTGTCGTGGTTTGTTCATTCGACGGGTCAAAGCTCGCGGAGAGGCCGTTATGTGGGGTCGGACGTTGCTCGTGGTTGTTGTGTGGGAGATCACCATGTCGTTCGCTCAGGCCGACGATTTTTCTGCTCCGTCGACGATTTCTCCTGAAGCGCAAGCGGCGGTGCGGCAATTCACTGTGGAGGCCCGCAATCTGAAACTACCGGAGGCTGACGACATCGCGGCGTGGAAGAAGGTGCAATCGCAGATCGAAGAGAAACGCAAAGCCGCGAATGATGAATGCGTCACCAAATACAAACCGACGATCGAATTGAAAACACTCGGTGGTGTTTCGGTGCTCGATATCAAACCGAAAAAATGGCAAGAGACGAACAAAGTACTCGTCTACACACACGGCGGCGCTTACTGTCTTTACAGCAGCCGGTCGCGGTTGATGAGTGCCGTGCCGATGGCGCACGATACGGGGTTGCGTGTGATTTCGGTCGATTACACGCTCGCTCCCCATGCGAAATGGGAGGAAGTGACCGATCAGGTACTCGCCGTTATTCAGGCATTGCGCGACGAAGGGCGCGAATTAAACGAGATCGCGATCTACGGCGAATCGGCTGGCGGCGGACTTGCCGCGGGGGCGGTGCTGAAGATGCGCGATCAGGGGCTCGGTATGCCCGCCGCTGTCGTGTTATGGTCGCCGTGGTCCGACATCACCGAGACAGGCGACACCTATGCAACGCTGCAAGGGGCCGACCCGCTGTTGTACTATCCCGAGAACCTCAAACATTGCGCCGATGCGTATGCCGATCCCCAGGATCAGAAACATCCGTACGTATCGCCGGTGTATGGCGATTACTCGAAGGGGTTCCCACCGACGTTAATACAAGCCGGAACGAAAGAAATCTTTCTCAGCAATGCGGTGCGGCACTATCAGGCGCTCGACACGGCGGGGATCGAGGTCAAGCTCGATCTGTACGAGGGAATGTGGCACATCTTTCAGGTGTTTCACTACGACATCCCCGAATCAAAACTCGCCCGCAAAAAAGTCCGTTTGTTTTTGAACGAACGGATGGGAAAGTAACGGCTTGGGAGCGACAACGACAAAACGTCATTTCTGCCAGTTGTTTTGCTCGATCATCTGTTTGATCGACGCGGCGTGGTCGTTCGTTTTTTCGTAGAGGGCGAGCAGTTGTTTTGATCCCGCCGTTTTCGGGAGCAGCGATGCCGAGCGGAGTTCGTCGGCGCATTCGAGCGTTTCGGCCATCGGCAGAAGAAGCTCGATCAACTGATCGACGGTTTGCTGCACCGAATACTGTTTGTAGTCGAGCGTGCTGACAAGCCGGGCATCGGGGCCGAAACGTGTTGCCCGCCATTTGTTCTGTTGCACCATCATCGGGTGGTATTCGGAGTGGTACGTTCCTTCGTCGATCTCGTCGGAAATCGATTGCACGAGGCATTGGACCAGCGCGGTGAGAGCGAGCACCTGCTCCAGATTCGCCGGCATGTCGCAGACGCGGATTTCGACGGTGCCGAAGTTATGATGCGGGCGGATATCCCACCAGATTTCGCGGATGGTGTTGATGAAGCCCGTATCGACAAGGTGGTTGATCAGCCAGGTATATTCGCTCCAGTTTCGCATCTGTCGCGGTAAACCGGCGGTCGGCAGCCCTTCCATCACCTTCGAACGGCTCGAATGCAATCCGGTGCGGCGACCTTCCCAGAAGGGGGAATTCGACGAAAGGGCCAGCAGCAACGGAAGATGTTTGAGCATGCGGTCGCAGATCATGACCGCTTTGTCGCCCGTGTCGACCCCGACATGAACGTGCAGTCCGAACGTGACGAGTTGTCTCGCGACATCCTGCATCAATTCGACGAGCAGATAGTAACGGTCGTTGACGGTGATTTTCTGATCCATCCACGACGAAAAGGGATGCGTCGCGCCCCAGAATAATTTCAGTCCCCGTTCGTCAGTGATTCCTTCCACGACGGAGAGGACACGCCTGAGATCGTCGCCGACATCTTTGACGGTACGGCAGATGTCGGTATTGATTTCGAGATACGATTGCATCAATTCGGGTTTGATGCGATGTTCCAGATTCTCGGGGACGTGCTTGATGATTTCTTCGATCGCCGGGGTCAGGGCAAACGTTTCTCCATCGACCAGTTGCAGCTCCAGTTCGACGCCGAGGGTCGGGGCGTAGTTGGGAGTGAAATCGAGTTTGGGCATGTCGGTTTCCTTTACGTCATCAACGCAAACGGCAATGGTTCAATGTGAAGAAGGATTCATTCGGGTGCATCCGTTAAATGGTAGTCCCTTTTGTTATTCCTCTGTAGCTGGCCTCTGTGAGGCCGGACCGAGGTCGAAGACCTCGGCTGAGAAGTCCTCTTATCGCTGCGCGACCGGGACACAAAGCTGTCCCGGCCACCCGAATGTCCTCTACCATTTAACGGATGCACCTGATTCATTCCTTATCGCAGGCCAGCAGCATCGCGGTTGTCATCAGGATTCGAGTTCCCACGGTTAAGGCCTTCTCGTCGATATCGAATTGCGGAGAATGCAGAAACGGCGGCTTTTCAACGTTGGCGCCGCACCCCAATCGCAGCATCGCCCCGGGGGCATGGTCGAGATAGACCGAAAAGTCTTCTCCTCCCATGCTCGGCAAGTCGATGATCTGCACGAATTCCGGTCCTAGAATTTTCTGCGACGCGAAGTCCAACGCGGCGGCCAGGCGCGGATGATTATAAACCCCTTTCAGGGGTTGCTCGAACCGAACCGAAATGGTCGCCCCGGTGGTCTGTGCGACCCCTTCGCAGATCGAAACAATGCGGGCTTTCAGTTGATCCTGGCTCTGTAGCTGAGTGCTTCGCAACGACCCCCAGAGCTGCACGCTTTCGGGAATCACGTTCGGTGCATAGCCTCCTTCGATTTTGCCGATCGTCAAGACGGAGGGATTTCGCGAATCGATCGACCGCGGCAAGAAGGTGTGCAGCGTGCCGATGAGATGCGAGGCCGCAGCGACCGGGTCGATCGTGTGATGGGGGCGGGCGGCGTGTCCTCCGTGTCCTTCGATAAGAATTTTGACCTCATCACAATGAGCGGTCAAAACGCCGTAGCGGACTCCGACGGTTCCGGCCTTGCGCTCTGGGTCGACATGCAGACCGAGAATCGCCGAGACCCCTTCCATGGCCCCCTGTTCGATAAGCCAGTATGCACCCTCGGCGGTTTCTTCAGCCGGCTGAAATAAAAACCGCAGACGGACAGCTGACGGCAGACAAGAAATCGATTCGGCATCGTGACACTGTTGAACGACGAGTGCGGCGGCCAAAAGAATCGCCGTGTGGGCATCGTGTCCGCAGGCATGGCATATCCCTGCATGTTGCGAGGCGTAAGAGACCTGTTTTTGATCGGGCATTCGCAAAGCGTCGATATCGGCACGTAAGGCAATCGTACGAACCGACGATGCGGCTGCTTTCTCACTGGGCTTATCGAGTAAAATCTCGGCAATGACGCCGACCGGCTTTCCCTCGGAGTTCAAACACGTTCGCGCATCGATCCCCGCTGATTGCAGGCGATGCAAAATGAATTGCGTCGTCTCGTATTCGACACCGCTCGGCTCCGGATGAGCATGCAGATGCCGACGGATGTTGATTTGTTCGTCGGCCAGTCTGGCGGCTGCGGCGTCGCAGGTCGCAGCCCACGGCTCGATAGATGTCCAGAGTTTCTGCAATCGATCAGCGCTCATGTCGCCTCAACATGTTTTTGGTCCCGTGCACATTGTCACAGGAGGTACTGTGTTGAGTTAAGTGTTGAGAGTCAAGCGTTGTTGCCCGACCATTTCCTCATGAGTTTTACATCCGTCCCTTGAGCATGCCGTGCCAATAGATCAGTGGAAGCAAATATCGTTTTAATAGATACATGCTCCAGCGTTCTTTCGATTGATCGAAAGGAAACGTTTCGTCGGGCTGATGTTCGTAGTTGAACTCGGCAAGAACAAGTTTTCCGTAACCGGTGACGACGGGGCAGGAGGTATAGCCCTGATAGTGTGCCGTAAGCGGTGCGTTCTTCATCGCAGCAACAAGATTCGTGACGAGCACCGGAGCCTGCTTGCGAATCGCCGCACCGGTTTTGGAAGTCGGAAGACTCGAACAGTCTCCCAGACTGAAAACATTGGGAAATCGATGGTGACGCAGCGTCAATTTGTCGACGTCGACCCAGCCCTGTTCGTCGGCGAGCGGACTGCTCGCGATAAACGCGGGGGCACTCATCGGAGGAGTGACGTGCAACATGTAATACGAGAGCGTCTCCAATTCACCGGTTTGCAAGTTCTTAAACACCGCCTCTTTCTGCGGACCGTGAACCTCGACGAGTTCGTGTTGAAAATGACAGTCGATCTGCTTACGCGCGACGACCTGTTCGAGTGTCTTACGGTATTTTTCAATCCCGAAGATCTGTTTACCGGGGGCGGCGAAGATGATGGTCGACGCATCGCGTTTATGGTGCCGGCGCAGGTAATCGTCGACGAGATACATTATCTTCTGAGGAGCCCCGCCACATTTAACGGCACCGCTCGGTTGTGTGAAGATCGCCGTTCCTCCCTGAAAATCTTTTAATGTCTGCCAGGTCGAATCGACTGTTTCGAATGAATAATTGCTGCAGACGCCGTCATGTCCCATCGCCTCGACGAGGCCGGGGATTTTGTTCCAGTTGATCTGAATGCCCGCGGCAACGATGAGCCAGTCGTAGGTCACTCGTTGTCCTGAGCGGGTAACGATCGCATTCTCTTCGGGTAAAAAACTCTCGACGCCATCCTTGATCCAGCTGACGCCGCGCGGAATCACCGATGCCATGCTGCGGGCGGTCACTTTTTTGTCACAGACTCCCGCCCCGACCAGCGTCCACAACGGTTGATAATAATGCGTCTCAGCTGGTTCGATGATGGCTACGTCGCGCGAATTGAACCAGCCCCGCTTCAAGCGGGCGGCGACGGTGATTCCCGCGGTCCCCCCTCCGACGACGACAATTTGGTGATGTCTCGATTCTGTCATGATGGCGATTTCCTTGAAGCGATCGAAGCCGACATGCTGTTAAGCCGTCGTCGATCGGATGATGATGAACGCCGCCACGACAAGAATCGCGACGACAAATATCTTTTGCAAAACCGGACCGGAGAGTTGTCGTCCGACCAGATTGCCCGCGAGCAAGCCGGCGATTCCACCGACGACGAACAACGACGTCATGACGAAGGGAATTTCCCGTCCCGCGAGCAGGTGCGAACTGACCCCCGAGATGCTCACGAGTGAGATCACCATCAACGATGTTCCCACCGCTCGATAGATGGACATGCCGCTGAAGAGCACCAGGGCGGGAACGATCACAAACCCACCCCCGACACCGAACATGCCCGATAAGATGCCGGTGATGACACCGACCAGTAACAGCAATTTGGCACAGCGGGATGTCAGAATGAGTGCTCCTGCCGCATCGCGCTGACAAGTCGGCGCATCGCTTTGATCGGGAATCGGACAATCGGCCTGCGCCGTATGGGGGATCGACGCTTTTTTCCACATTCGAACGGCGACAACGATCATCAATCCGGCGAACAGCACCAGCAGAATCGATTCGGGAATCAACCCCGACAGCCACGAACCGACCGGCGCACCAATCATGCCCGCAACGGCGAAAAGCAGCCCTGTACGAAGCTCGACGTCACCGGTGCGCCATCGACTGATGAAACCGAAAAACGATGTCGCCCCCACGGCGGCGAGCGAGATGCCAACCGCTTCGCGCATCGGGACGTCTAAACCGTATACCAACAGCGGTACCGCAAAAATCGAGCCTCCCCCTCCGGTCAGGCCGAGCGAGAGGCCGACGATCGTTCCGAAAAGAATGCTGAGCAGCCACATGGCATCACTCGCTTTCAACTGGCGGTTTCATCGTCAACGTCATGTTACAACCAAAAGTCACGCCGAGACATTTTACGATTCGGTCGTCGTCGGAAGCTTCAAGGCCTGCCACGCCTTATATCCTCCCACGAGATCGAACACATTCGTTCGTCCGGCTTGCGATAACAAACTACCGGCGATGGCCGAGCGGTAGCCTCCTTCACAATGTACGACGACCGTTCGATCGATCGGCAGTTCGCCGATTCGCTCGCGGAGATGGGTGAGCGGGATGTTGACGCTTCGCTCAATGTGCCCTGCTTTCCATTCTTTTTCCGTACGAACATCGACAATGACAGGGGCAGGGTCTTCCGTCCGAAGATCGGCCAACGCTTGAGCCGTCACTCGCGAGACCGATCGCACGAGTTCCGGACGGTGTTCGAGGGCCTGCATCCCCTGATCGAGGTAACCGATGACGTTATCGAAACCGATACGTCCCAGACGCACCACGGCTTCTTCTTCGTTTCCCTGTTCGGCGATCACGACGATCGGTTTATCGTGATCGAGCAGCGAACCGCACCACGTTGCATATTTTCCTTTGAGGCCGATATTCATCGCACCGGCGAGATGGGCACCTTCGTAGTCGATACCGTCGCGGACATCGACCAGTTGTGCCCCTTCCTTTTCCAGTCTGAGGACGTCGTCGACGCTGAGACCTTTCATCGATTTGTTCAAGGCGACATCGAGATCGGGGCGTTCCTGCCGATTGCGAATCGCATCGTAGACGAAATATTCAGGAGCCTCGGGTTGATCTTCGGTCACCAGCGACTTGAATTCGTCGAAGTCCATCGGTTGCAGGGCGTAGTTGTATTTTTTCTGTTCGCCGATGGTGGAAAATGTCTCGTCGCTCAGGTTTTTTCCGCACATCGAACCGGCACCGTGAGCCGGGTAGACCAGCGTCTCGTCGGGAAGTTTGCGCAATTCACCGAGCGAGTGATACAACATTACGGCGAGTTCATCTTCTGTGACGCCGATCGATGCCAGCAAATCGGGACGGCCGACGTCGCCGATGAACAGCGTATCCCCGGTCAAGACGGCATGCGGTATTTTTGGGCTGACCGCAAGATCATAAACGAGAATCGAAATTCCTTCGGGGGTATGGCCGGGGGTTTCCATAATTTCGAGACGCACGTCGCCAAATTCGATAGAGTCGCCGGTGTTGCTTTTCTGAAAGTCGAATTCTGCTTCGGCCGCAGCACCAAGATGAATTCGCGCACCGGTTCGATTGCGAAGTTCGATATGTCCCGCCAGAAAATCGGCATGAAAGTGCGTCAGAAAAACATGCTTGATCGAGAAGCCGTCTGCGGCGGCATCGACAAGATATTGCTCGATATCACGTTGCGGATCGACCACAACGGCGATCTTCGTGTTCTCGTCTGCGATCATATACGAGGCGTGAGCGAGACAGCCGAGATAGTATTGTTTGAAAAACATGAATCTGTTCCTTCTACAAATCGTTTCATAACCCTCTGGACGACGGGTATTTCAGCAATTTGAACGTTGCTTCTGTCGCCAACCGGGTGTTGAAATCAGTTCTAAGGGGCCGAGGAATGGAACTCGCGCTGCTTCCCCGTGAGTGGGAGTTACGCCGTCATCTGATCGAGAGCCCGCGTGAGCACGGCTTCAGAGACCAGTCCGCTGGTCTTTCCGACGATTTCGCCGTTCTGCATGAAGACCAGTGTCGGGATCGAACTGACGTTGAACTTCCCGGCGAGTGCCGGTTCCTGGTCGACGTCGACTTTCACGATTTTGGCTTTCCCTCCATAATCGTTGGCGATCTTTTGCAGGGTTGGGCTCAGCATCCGGCAGGGACCGCACCAGTCGGCATAGAAATCGATCAGCACCGGTACCGACGACTGCAAGACTTCGCGTGAAAACTCAGCTTGTGAGATCTGTTGGATTGTCGACATGATCGTTCCTTTTCGCTTAAAACGAGTTTTGAATGTGAACATCGTCGCGTCGCATCAGCCGCAGCACGACGTCGACTCTTGGGATTCATTCGCGTGACAGACCGGTTCGCTTTTCGCCGGTGCCGGTGCCGAGGGGACTTGATTCCAGGGCATTCGGGCGAGAATCATTCCCATGCCGCAGGTATCGGTGATGCCGGCGAACATCAGTCCGGCACCGACGAAGGCCGATAGTCCGAACCAGTAGGGGCTGACGAAATAGCCGAGCATCGAACCGACGAAGACCAGAAAACCGGCGGCAATACGTACCTGACGTTCCAGCGAAATCGTTTTCTTGCCGCGAACCACCGGCAGCCCGGCCTGATCCCAGGCGGATGTGCCTCCTTCGACGTTGACGACCTCTGTCAGTCCCGCACCGAGCAGTTTTTCACACGCCTGTTTACCGCGGCTTCCCGACCGACAGATCACAAAGAGGGGGTGCGATCCGTTGGTGATACTCGTTTTGAACTCCTCCGGATCGAGCCGATCGAGCGGGACGTTTCGAGCCGCGGCGACATGAATTTCGCGAAACTCGACGGGGGTTCTGACGTCGATCAGGTCGATGGACTCACCTTTTTGAATGTGATCGAACAGTTGTTGGGGGGTAATCGTGCGTAAACTCATGGCAGACTCCTTTGTTGGGTGATAGGCCAACTGGACGTATCACAATAGTTGTTATGTCGTTATATCGTTAATCTACGATATATGTTCTGAAAAAAAGTCAACCGGCCTTTCCCACTCCGAATCGGTCTTCGATGCATGACAGAATGCTTTTCAAATGGGGTTCGGCCACACGATAGTAAACTTTGCGGCCATCCCGCTCGCTGGTGAGAAATCCGCAGCGCTGCATCAACCGGAGATGTTCTGACATCATTGCACTGGGGATCTCACACGCCTCGGCGAGTTCCCCCACCGTGTAGTCGTGCTGAAGCAGCATCTGAATGGTCCGCAACCGATGCGGATGAGCCAGCGTCCGCAGGCACTCGGCTGCGTTTTCCAGCGCTCCCATTTCCGTCAATCGGAGTTTATTTTTTGCCATGACCGTCTCCTCTCATATCTCATTATATCGGTATCTCACGACATGTCAATGTGTTGTTTGTAAGAATATTTTCCGATTTCACAAATATCGCGTCGACGGTAGGGAACGATTCCGCTGCAACCGTTGTACCCGCTATACGGTAATGGTCGAAATGGGAAATGACGAACTGACTGAGTCTTCACCCCATGCGGGGTCGAATCAATCGCAACGCAACAGCGACGATTTCCCGCTGAAGTACCTTTCTCGGCGGATACTTCCGACAAATGGATGCACTCTGTCGCTACATCCACCGGCGTTGACATCATCCACCTGAGATTTTAGGTTTATGCGGGGGTTCACATGCCCCGATTTCATTTCCCCTGGACTTATTACTGAAGGAAATCAGGATCGATGTTCAAGAGAGCCGCGTTGTTTGCGATTGCATTGACCGTCACGTTCTCGATTCTCGCCGGCTGTACGGGGGAATCGAATTCGAGTGATGTCGATCCCCCGGTCCCTGTGGCGAAGTCTCGCGAAACGGGGACGACAACGGCGAATTCCACACGGGCCGACGAAGGGAGTCGGACGCCGACGATCGTAGGGATGACGTTTACTCTTCCCGAGAGATGGCGCGAGATCGATCTGACCGACGAGCAGCGGAGCTTCGTCGATGCCCGGTTTGAAATTCCGACGTCCGCTGAGCCGTTGACGTTGACCGTCACGTCAGCCGGAGGAGGGATCGACGCGAATGTCGAGCGTTGGCAGGGGCAAATGGAACTCGAACCGGGGGACACGCCGTCGATCGACGAATTCGAGACCAACGGCGTCACGGCGAAATGGGTCGATCTGCGTGGGACGTTTCGCGCCGGGATGACCGGAGGCGGGGGCGGGCCGCAGGACAACTGGCGGTTGATCGGCGTTGCGATTCCTCATTCCCCGCGAGATATCTACCTCAAATTGACAGGGCCGAGGAGTATTGTCGCCGAAATTGAGGACGAAGTTCGTGAGTTCGCAAAATCGGCGCACGCGCCATAACGTCTTGCGACGACATCCGATTCCGGCGGTTTCACAATGGGGGCAATTATTCTTCACTCGACGGTTCGTCGCTATTCTCTTCGCTGTCCGAGGTCGTCAAATCGATGATCTTGGGGTTGTCGATTTCGATGGCCAGAATTTCGATGACGACAGCCGCGTTTGAGCTTCCGCCATTGAAACCGGCGGCTGCTCCTCCTGCCGCTGCGCCCCCCGCGCCAGGGCCACCCCTCCCGAGGGCCGATGTCAGCGTGAAGAAGACGTCGATCGACCGCTTACGCGTGGGGGTAATGCCGGTATGCAGTGCATCATACCATTTGCCTTCATCTTCAGTGTCGTAATCAGAGAATCGCGGCTTCGATGTCTGCGATCGATAGTGCTTCTGGAGGTCTTTGTTGCCGGCTTCTTTCACGGTCAGTTCGACGCGGACGTAGTGTACGGTCATCGGACTGTCGTTCGTAATGCCGACGCGGTCCTCGATGTCTTCGGGCCAGTTCATCAGGTACTCGGCGGTGACATTGGCTCCCTCGTGCAGTTTGATCGGAGCCGGTGTGTCGTTTGTGTTCGTTCCCGGATCGGCCAGTGCCGCGGCGTACATACGATCGGAAAATGTGCGTGCTGCCGTCTTCGATAAGTTAAACCAGTGTTCTTTCGAAGCGCGTTCCTGAAGCGATTTGATCGAACCACGACGGGCCGCCGCGTTACCGGCTTCGGGGTCGACGCGCGGCAACAGTTTCAACAACACGAGCAGACCGGGGTCGCGTGCCGTATCGACAAAAGACTTCGGAATGCCGTCTTCCGCCGCCATGGCATAATGTGTTGATAGATTGTTGAACACGGCGCTGCGGACTGCATCAAACGGAAGTGATGTTGCGAGGGCCAATTGCGTGTCATTTGTGATGAGGCCTCGTTCCGACTGCTGGTTGGCAATGGCAGCCGTCATGTTGATGAGCAGATCAGACCAGATCAACCGTGTCACGTTGGGAAGCTTGTCATCAGGGACGACGATCAGTGGTTTTTCGATCTCAGAACCATCAGGATTTCGGCCTTCCATCGGTCCGGCACCAGCAGGCCCTCCAGCCGCACCAGGACCACCGGCTTTTGCATCAAATCCGGCGCCGGCTGCTGCCGGGCTTCCAGCGGGACTGCCAAAGCCTCCGCCGGGAGAATTATTCGAACGCCTCGATGGTCTTCGCTCTTCCGGCCGCATCAGTTGATCCATAACGGCGGGGACGAGAAACGCCAATTTGGCGACGATGGCGGCTGCGACAGGATTATTCGACAGATTTCGGCTGTCTGTGAACAAGCTCCCCTGACTTAACAGGGCAATGTTTTCGAGAATCTGATGCGTGGGATGATCGTTACCGCCATAATTCAGAATTAAGACATCGGTCATACGATCGATCACGTCTTCAGGAGGAAGCCCCGTCAGCAGATCCCCTTTCAGCACCCGTTCCAATGCACTCCAGCTTTCGCGGGTATTGTTTTTCGCCAACCCGTCAAAAATGGCATAGACCAGTTGGTCGAGGGGGAGGTTTCCGAATTGCGATCGGCCACCGGGCATACCGGCTGCACCACCGGCACCGGCAGGTGGTAAGGCACCATCGGGTGGGAACCCTCCTGCCGCCGGTACTCCAGCCCCCGCAGCAGCGGGATTCGCGGGGAGAGGTTCTCCCGCTTTGCCGGGTAAGGCCCCCGCAGCGGCCCCCCCGGGAGGTATTGGTGCGCCGGCCGGACCGGGAACAGCGCCGGCTGCCGGACCTTGTGCCAATTCGTCAGAGGGAATGCTCCGAATTTGAAATAGCTGAGGTTGAAAACGAGGAGGAACCAACTGTTGTGCTCCTGCCGGAGGTAGTGGCTCACCTGCTTTGCCCGGGAAACCTCCACCCGCCGCAGGGGGTGGTCCGCCTGCTTTACCAGGAAATCCACCAGCAGCAGGAGGGGCTTCTCCTGCTTTTGCGGGAAATGCTCCCCCGGGTTGCGCTGCCGGAGGATCGTCGGCATAAGGATCGATCCCTATAGGCTTTTGACCGTATTGCGGATCATTCGATGAGATCGGGCCGAGTGTGGGAATCGTTTCGAGCAACTCCACCAGCAACGCGGCGACATCGGGATCGTTCGGATGGTCTTCGACATAATGATTGACGGCGTCGATCAGACGCGAATCGCGCTGTTGTAACGCGGTATGATAATCGTCAGGCGACCAATCGGCTGTGTTTTTCGGAAGGGGCTTGGTCGGCGGTGCCTGATTGCCAGAGGGGGCGTTGGCCCCTCCCGGAAATCCGGCGTTCGCCGCACCGGCGAGGGCGGGATCGCCCGCTCCCCCTGGGAATGCTCCTGCTGCTCCACCGGGAGGCATCGCGGCTCCTCCTCCTGCTGCTGGTCCACCCGGAGGCATTGCACCAGCAGGACCACCACCGGGTGGCATTGCTCCTGCAGGACCACCCGGAGGCATCGCCCCAGCCGGGCCGCCGGCTGCCAGCGCGCCGTCGGCTCCCGGAGGCATTGCTCCGGCGCCTTTCGCAGGATCCATTCCTCCCGCCATCGGTCCCCCGGCCGGTGCCGCCGGGGGAGGAGACGATGCCGAAGAAGGAGCCGATGAACTCTCAGACGAACCCCCACCGCAGCCGACACAGGTCATCACGACGCTGAGAGACAAGACAACACTCGCGCCTCGCCAGCAGTCGGCCAATGTCGAAGTTCCTCGGTGCAAGCACTCGCGTGATGGGAAACTCATGGACTCATCCTTTTGAAAAGGGACTCTTCCGTCGGCATCTCGGAAATCGTTTGGTGCTCATCCGCACTTCCGACAGTTCGGTGAGAGGGTTGCGGCGCATAAAACGTTTCGCACTTCGGAGTGCTGATCCGGTCTTACGCTCTGGCATATCCCGGAATTTTCGACAACACGTGCCGATTATCATACACGATTGAATTTGATTTTTGAATAAGAATCAAGTTTTCTTGCGGATTCCTCACTGGAATTGCTCGCCCGCATCCGATTTGGCAAAATGTGCGATGGGAATGTGAAGAACCGATGAACCTTGCCGTAAAGTTTAGGGGAAGGCTTGATTAATGAGTCGCTTTCGATCGTCCAATAGTCGTTCTATCCCACACGGGATGACGCCTGGCACACGTATGATCCGCTCCGTTGTTCATCTCCGGCAACATCGTCTGTGGAGGGGAGTAGGCTTTCTTCTGTTCTGCAGCCTCATCGTTCCCATCTCATCAGCGGGAGAAAAAGCCAAATTCAATCGTCAGGTCAATATCGGAGAGGACGCTCCCTCATGGAGCAAACTCCCCGGCGTCGACGGCACATCACACAGCCTGAGCGACTACGACGAAGCCGCGGTTCTAGTCGTCTTCTTCACCTGCAACCATTGTCCGGTGGCACAGGCCTACGAACCGCGTATCAAGCAAGCCGTCGAGGATTTCGCCTCCGATAAGGTCGAATTTGTGGCGATCAGTTGCAGCCGTTTTCCGGCCGATGCCTTCGACAAGATGAAAACTCATGCGAAGAAAAGGGAATTCAATTTCGATTATCTGTACGACGAAACTCAACAGACCGGTCGAGACTATGGCGCGGCGGTGACACCGCACATCTTCATCCTCGACAGGAAACGGCAGATTGCCTACATGGGGGCATTTGACGACAACCTTCAGGCCGATAAGGTGAAGCATCATTACGTTCGTGATGCCTTGCAGACCTTGATCGATGGAGGTGACATTGACGTGACGGAAACGAAACCGAAGGGGTGTCACATCGATTACGAATGATTCTCGTGTCGCCGCGAACCGTTTGTTACTTCGGTTTAACCGCCTCGACCGGTTGATCGAAGTCAGGAATGATTTCGATCAGCACGTCGGTGTCGATCGGTGGAATGCGTTCGGTGTAAGCCTCGTACAACAGGTTTTCATTCCCACTGGCGGAGCTGGGGATCGTCACGTCGATTAACGCCGTCGGAAAATTCGCGACACAAATCACATCCCCCCCCTCGGCCTGATAGAATTTTTCCCCCGTTTTCGGATCGACGAAAAAGCTGCTTCCGACAAAGACCCAGCCCGCCTTCATTTCTTCCGGTTGACTCCGTTCGTAAAACGAGCGAACCCCCTTCGTATAGGCCTTATCGCGGCTGAGCGCCAGTAAATCGTCCCGTTCTTCGACGGTCATTTGGCCATACCATGTCAGCTCTTTATTCTTCGCGTCGTATCGCAATTTTGTTTCTCGGGGAATCGTGAGATCGTCAGGCTGTCGCTCAAGCGGTTCGGCATAGAAACGGTGCACGGCTCGTGAAATCAATTCCTGCGCCCGCACACGCTGGCGTTTCTTGTTCTTATCGACCCACTGCACATAGATGTCGACCGGAGTTCCCGTCGCCGCCTGAAACTCGGGCTCATAACGGACGGGGGTTCCCTGTTCCACTCCCAGAGCCAACAAACCGGCATGAATGGTATAGGCTTTGGCATCCACGGACAGAATCGATTCATGTTCTTTCGTCTGCTTCAGGCAGCAGAGCATTTCCAGCATTCCCTCGCGCAAGACGATCTTCGATTTCAACAGCAACCGTTTTCCTTTGGCGTCGAGCAACACTGTTTTCTGCTTATTGAGAGAGACCAGCCCCGGCGGGACATCATCCCCGTTCGCGTCGGACTTGACTTCAGCGGGGAGGGGTGAGTCTGCCGGCTCGCTTCCCCTTACCGTTACGAGCGATTGAAAGAGTAAGCCGAAAATGATGCCCAGAGGTATCGAATGCTTGCCCGTTTTCATGAGGAAGAAATTCATTGGCTTCATAAGAGTCTCGCTGCTGCGGGGTTAATCACGATTCGAGCCGGTCTCTTTTTCGAAGCGGTCGATCTCATCTCATTATATCGCTGCGAACGGAATAGAGTACGACTACAGGAATTTTATTGCTCTGCTTTTCAGAATCGTCAGCGGTTCCGCAGAGCGAGCCCTTCCAGCCATTGAATCAGATCGCCGGTGATCTGTTCGCGATTGGGTTCGAATTCGAGAGTATGACGCGCTGCGGGATATTCTTGCACCGTCAGCCCGCATCGGGTGAATTGGCTTAAAAATGTTCTTGTTGCGGCGTTGTCGACGATTTCGTCGTCTCCCGCCAGCTGACAGAACAGCGGCAGTTGCAGATGCGAGGGGCCCTCCCCTGCCAGGCGATCGAGTCGACCGGTCGCATGCAAAAACGAAATCGTCACCTGATGCAACGCGAAGTGATCGTGTTCGATCATCTGTTGCGCTTCGCGGCATCGCGTAAACAGTTTGGGATCACCCAGCGGAATAGAGATTTTGGTTCGTTTGAATCCGAGGCCGTATAACAGGTCGATCGCCAGTCGTTGCCATCCCTTCACGCGAACCCGTGTGTGAATGCCCGGATAGAGTAAAATCAGACCTTGCCAGTGGTGTGGTCTTACGACGGCGTGGGCCACGGCGAGTTTGGCTCCCCAGCTTAGTCCCAGAAGATACAGCGGAACCGGTTCTCGATCGGAGGGTCGACCATCCCTCTGCGACATCAAGTCGATCAGCTCGTCGAGATCGTCGAACCAGCGTTCAACAGCGGTCACGTCGCCACGATTCTGCTGATTTCTTCCCGAGCCGCGCCGATCGGGAAACCAGACTTCGAACCCCGCCTCAGCGAGTTGACGGCATGAAGCTTCGTACCACCCGCCATGACTTTGAATGCCATGCAAAGCGAGAATTCGTCCGTGCGGAAGAGCCCCCACAGGACTCCATAAGCGGTAAACGAACTCGTAGCCATCGGAAGCCCGGTGGATACGAAGAGAACCGGCATGCTCCCCCTGTCGTGATGTTGCGTCGGGTTCGATAGACATGTCGACTCCGAAGATTCGCGACGCGCCGAAATTCATTCTCACAAGGCGTTCAGCGGCACCCCGAATTGACCACGTCGCGATGAGAACGCCGACGCCTGCTCGTTTACGTCGATCCGGACTGAATCTGATCGCTGTTGAAGCGGACTTCAAACAGCGTCGTTACGCCGTTGTACGATTCGGGGTGATACCCTTTACGAATATGGACGCGCCAGACGAGGTTCCCTTCGAGCTGCGAGAGCCCCTCCTCGGTGGTTGGGAGATACGTATCCCAGGTTTCGCCGGGCGAAAGTAACGGTGTCGACCGAAACCCTTGAAAATCCCATTCTCCATCGGGAGGCAAATCGTAGATCTGAACGCGAGGCCGGCTTTTCGGTTTGTCGGCGAGGCGAATGACAAACTGATTCGAACGGATTTCACCGACATGTTTTCCGTCAGCGATATTCGCCAGCAACAATTTGCGATCGAGCGGCGAAAATGTCTGATCTTGCGAGACGTTCTCGAAACGCACCCACAACTTCAAAACGGGGCTCGTCGGCGCACGCGACTTGGTCGTATCGCCCGAGTAATATTCGAAACGCAACGGCTCTTTCGTCACCTTGAGGGGAGTCACTCTCACGTTACCGAAACGGCGCGATTCCCCGAGAGCCAGCGTATGACCGTTCGGAAGTTCGGCCGACTCGGGAACCAGTTGCAGTGCCACCTGCCCCTTTTTCATGGGAGGTTTAATATCGGGCAGGCTTTCCAGCTGATGCGGCGCCCCGAACTGGTTCTGGTACATCAGATAACCAAACGCAAGAGTCATCGCGCTGGCGTAACTCAACACGATAATAAACAACAGCATCGACACCATGCGTGGTGCGTCTTTGTCTTCCTTCGGCTTGTCGGGGGTGTCGTTTCCGGCCGGCGTGCTTGACGTCGGCGATGCCGGAGGAGCCGTTGACGAAGTCGATGCGGTCGAAACCGATGCCGATGAAATCGAGGGGATCGACTCCTGTTCTTTTTTTTCCGACATCTTGAAATCGGAAAATCCCGATGGCGTTGAAATCGAAATACTGCCGCTGAAGTCGGGGTCGGGTCGGGCCGCCAGGGTCGCAAAATGCGAAAGATCATCGGCGATGTCGGGCGCCGCGTTCGCCGCAATCGACTCCAGAGGCGAGGGAGGAGTGCTCGCTGCCGATTGGTTGTCCGGTGGCGGGGACGCCGCAGCACCGTTCGCTGCAGCGACATCGACATCGGGGGGAGGAGTCGCCAAAGATTCGTCGTGAGTTTTCAGCAATACCGACGGAAATTGCGACGAGGTCTCAGCCGCTTCCCAGACGACGTTCGAGTCCGGCATTTCGACCGGAGTCGCAATCGCAGGATCGGTAACGACGGGAGCCGGATCGGGGGGCGAAGGAGGGGCTGTGGCCGATTCTGGTGTGGAGAGAACCGGCGGCGTCTCCGGTTGCGGTGGCACAGGATGAGCGTCGCTCTTGGCCTCTGTCGTGCTTTCGGTATCGGGGATCGGGGGATTAGCCGCTGCGGTTTCGACCGGATCAGGATTTGGCGACGGGGGATTCTCTTCGGACGGCGGCGGCCATTGTAAATGGGCTCCACAATGCGGGCAGGCGACGACGACTCCTGGGGTTGTGATCATCAATCGTCCATGACATTGCCAACAGGCAACTTCCACTGCCATTGAAAACACCTCACCGATGGTTGACAGATTAACGATTCTTCCAAGTCGAACAACAACAATAATCGCTGCGTCGTTCGTCGTTGTCGGGCCGGTTTCCAGCCGTCGTTCGAAATACAGCGATCCGAAAGATTCTGATGGAACAAACGACGTGTGGGCCGCCACGACGAAGCGGTTGTGGATCAGATATTTCTGATGCAATCGATCATTGATATTCTCTTCAATTTTGTCAGCACATTCTACTCACCAGATCGAATCCACAGAGGGGATTCTCAAAAAAGTAGAGAGAAGGATGTCTTTTCCGGCTGTCGATGGAATAAACGTCCACATTGTCACAATTCGGTCACCCTCCGGAGGGAATCGAGACGGCATCGTGTGCCAATACCGAGGTTGAGTCGCGAGCGTTCCGACACACGGTGAATGAACGGCAACCGAATCACATCAGGAGGTGCCTCAGGTTGATCGCTTCCCCATGCAGGCGAATGAACGACCAGTCGTTCGCCTGGTACGGCAGAACTCCCCAGATAGAAGCGTTTGTGTGGCGGGCAATTTCTGTGGCATTGAACGGCGCTGACAGATCGTCCGTCACCGGTTCGGTTTCATTCAGCAGCACACCTTTGACCGTCAATCCACGTTGTTGTGCCCCTTCGATCGTGAGCAGAGTATGATTGATTGTTCCGAGGCCGGCTCGGGCAACAATCAACAACGGCAGATCCCACGCGACGGCCAGATCGGCAATGGTCTCGGTTTCCGTGACGGGACACAACAAGCCGCCGATTCCTTCGACCAACACAAACTCGCTGACCGTCGGCCAGTATTTCAGGCCTTCGTCGAGAGTGTGGCGATCGACGTGACGACCTTCCAGACGGGCGGCGACGGGAGGAGCCGCCGCCGCCGCAAAACGTTGCGGACAGACCCGATCTCCCAGAGCAACGCATCGGTCAAACCCGGCTTCTTCCAGCGCCTTCACGAGCACATCTACGTCGGGCCAGCACGGTTCACCCCGATCGGTCATCTCACGTCCCGAGCAGGCCGGCTTGTAGGCGCCGACACGAATGCCAAGTCGTCTGAGTTCACGAATCAAGAGAGCCGTCACATACGTTTTGCCGACGCCGGTATCGGTACCGACGATCAATAAGCCGGGGACATTCATAGCGGAATCCTGAGTTAAGAGCCCGTTGAAAAATGAGGGATGATCAAATTTTGTGTGCCACGGGTGGCTTGTCCACCCGTGTTTTTCGATGCCTCACAACCGCACTGCCGGACAAGCCGGCAGTGCCACCCATTTTTCAACGGGTTGTTTAGAACTGGTTTCATAACCCGGTTGGCGACGGAAGAATCGTCCAAATTGTACGGAATTATCCGCCGTCCAGAGGGTTATGAAACTGTTTGTAGAATCGCTTCTCGTACTTCATCATGATCATGACACGCCTGGTGCGAGCGACCCTGCTCATCAGGAAGAGAATAACAGTCAGCTCGTCGCGTCATCTGCACAGACTGTCGAAGTTGCGTGGAGAATAACGATCTCTTCGAATATTTTTCCTGGGACATCCGGACGGTTGAAATCGGGAAGAAATAGCGTTCGTCGATTTCTTCACGTTGACCTCATCGTCGGGAAGCCATAGACTAAGTTAAGACCATCACGTCACGTACATATCTTATAGTCACGGGGATCGAAAAATGAACTGTCGATGGATTTCCCATATCTCTCCACGGTCTAACGAATCGCTGTGGACCGCCGAAGCGTCGAGAACAGTTAAATTGTGTCTGTTCGCTGTTGCCTGTCTGGTCATGGGAACGATGGCGGTTCCCGCCGCCGCGCAAGACGAAGAAAAGAAAGAGCGAATCAAAGAAGAACGAACGGTCACCACCGACGATGAGTGGCCTATTCATATCACGTACTACAATTTCAACCCCGGTCCGAATGCCCCCGTTGTCGTCATGCTGCACATGCAAGGGAGCAATCGACAAGTCTACGAGCAGGGACTCGCCGAAAAGGTGGCCGGAACGGGCATCGCCGTCGTCACCGTCGATTTGCGAAAGCATGGCGAGAGCAAATCACGCGGGGGCGTGCTGGCAGGAGACGATAGTTCCACCGATGTTTCGGAATTCAAACCCATCGATTATGCGATGATGGTAGCTGAAGATCTGGAGGCCGTTAAACGCTTCCTGTTCGAAGAACATCAGTTTCAGAATCTGAATATGGCCAAAATGGGAATTCTTGCCGCAGAGATGAGCGCACCGGTCGCCGTGAATTTCGCTTCTCGCGACTGGCTGAAAAAACCGTACGACGACGCTCCCACGCTCAATGCCAGTACGCCGCGAGGTCAGGATGTCAAGGCGTTGGCATTGCTCTCACCGACCAACTCGGTACCAGGACTACAGACCTTCAAGCCGCTGAAGTTGCTCGCCGCGCCGCAAATTCCGATCGCGCTGATGGTGGGCGTCGGTACTGGCGACGCGCTCGACAAAGGGGACGCAAAAAAAATCTATCAGGCTATGGCCGGCAATTCGAGAAACAAGGGACGAACCTATCTCGAAACTTACCAGTTCAAATTGCGCGGCACCGACTTGCTCGGCAAGAATCTGCTCGTCGAAGACCATGTCGTGGCGTTTTTCAACAAGCACCTGGGAGAGCTGGAGATCGACTGGGTCGATCGCCGTCCTCGCTACGATCGCGACAAGAAGAACAAGTAATCGGCGCAGAGGTACATCGACGTAGCGAATGGTTACTCGGGAATCGTCAATTCGCTCTCGGCGTTCATCCCGGTTTCATGGACGGTTAACTCCGCCGAGATTTCGGTCACCGCGTGAAATGCGTCTCGAGGTTCGAACGATTCTTTCAGTTCTCGCGTCCCTTTGAAGGTCCATTTGGCCAGTCCGAAGGGAACCTCACTGGACCGCCAGATTTCGGCGGAGTCGGAGATTCGAGCCGTCCGGCTTTCCTGTTGAAGTTGCCCGGTATACTTTTGCGAGTTGATGAATCCCACGGGGGTATCGACATCTTCGGTCGCATCACCGACAGGCTGAAGCGTTTCGAAATGCCGGATGAGGCTGGCGACAGGATAAACCTGTAACGTCGGCGTCGTAAGCGTTTCGACGTCCCGCGTCCCGATTTTGCGGTAACCCTTGACGATCGGCAAAAAAGAAACGGGTATCGACGTCAGTTGGTCGACGATGTCTCCGGTGACGACCGACTCGGGGATGAGCACTTTGTAGATCGCCGTGCCGATCGGACCGGTATCGATTCCTCCTTCGGAGGGCTTACCCGTCATGGAGACGATTTCGATCCAGCGGCAAGGGACCATTTCCCCTTCGAATTCGGCGGTTTCGGTTCCCACCGATTTGACGACCACGTGCTGAATCCATTCCATTTCGACGTCGCCGCCGGGGGAATCGGGGCGTAATTCGGTCTGCTTGATTTCTCCCTCGAAGCGGACCCAGCTTCCGTCTTGAGGCAGGCTCCAGATCAACCCTTGTGCCGAAACGTCTCTCGCGCCACAAACGCCCGAGATCAGTAATCCGACAACCACCATCGCCAATCGAGGGAAACCACACCGGGACATGACATTCGCCTTTCTCAAGTCGTCTGGCTGTGAAATCGGCGCTCCGCACCGATCGAATTCAACCGTCGCGTTTTCTTCATCGACTTCATCGGGCCATTTCCTTCCCCAAACTCAGACATTCGGCCCGAGGAACACAGGAGTCGTCGATGTTGACTGATGCCACGCGAAATATCGACATCCGCAGGTATCGGTCGTAACGATCGATCGAAACGTAACCCGTGTAACGTTTGAGTGATGTCTGTCGCAAACGTGAGAAGTGATGACGGCTGCGCTCGATTTCGTTCGTCTTCCGACTCAACCAGTCTGACACGCCGGGGAACCGAATTCAAGATGAAATCCAACCTTTCGAACCTCTTTTAAGGCAACAACGGCGGGGGAATGCCCCGGTGGATGACTTCGCCGACATTCGCACGCGCGACCGTGGGTCCACGAAAAAAGCCGTCGGTTGTCCGGGACAACCGACGGCGTGACAGTGATGGAAAGACGGTTACTTAATGCCGTATTCTCGGCGGAATTCGTTGGTGAGGACTTGAACGCGCTCTTGCTGCGAATCCCACAACGGTTTGAGGGGATAATTCGCGGGAACCTGTTTCCCTTCGAGTTCATGAACGTGTTGCCAGATCAGCACGGCGTTAAGAGCTTCTTCGATCGCATCATCTTCGAGCAGCAACGAATCGTTCTGCGTCATGACCTTTTCGAATTTTGCCATGCCCGATTCGAGCAATTCCTGAGCTTCGCTCATGCGGCTTTCTTTGAAGGCCTGCTCACCCTGATAGAGTTCGCGGTGTGCCTGCATGGTCAACTCTTCACGTTCGACCCGCGCCTGCGTTCTCCAGAAAATGTAGTTGACCATTTTCTGGTAACGATCGACCCATTCGCGTTTCAAGGTTTCAGAAACCCCGTCCTGCTGGGCTAGCCGGGTGATATCGTCGTCGCTCGCTTCGAGCACGACCCAGCCCCCGTCGGTTTCGGTGTCGAACAGTTCACGGCCGAATTTGCCGGTCCATTCGTCGTACCCCACGCGCCAGGCTTCGGTCGTGACCTGGTCGAAAATCCCCTCGCGCTGCAGTGCCATGGGATAATCGAACTGAGCCCGAACCGGATAATGACGGAACAGAATGTTGGCCATAATGTGTTGTTTATCGGGATCTTTTTCTTCGGCATCATTCGCGAGCAAAAAGTAGTCTTTGGCGACGAGATAGTTGTCTTTTCTCGCGGGATTGAGTTCGGGGTCGACGCCGCCGTTCAGTCGCGGTTCCGGGTCGACATAAAAGTATTGACGAAACTGCTTCCATTCATCCGAACGGCCGATCTTGCTTCCCATGAAGTTACCGGTATCCCACAGCAGTTCGGGGTTATCGAGATTGCGATTGGAACCGTTGATCAGAAATTTGATTCCTTCTTTCACCCAGAAATAACGATCGGCGACGGCATCCCACGACGCAGAAACGTTGTACGCCAGATTCCAGGCCTGAAATCGCCAGACTTTGGTGTAGTGGGGCTGCAGAAGGATGATCGAATCGACCGTGGTGCGCAATTGAGCCCAGTTCTTGTGGTCCTGTTGCTCGTTCGCTTCCATCCACAGCAGATTGGTCGCCACGCCGCGAAGACCCAGCAACAACAGATTCATCGTTGTGCTGGAAGGATCGACCTTCCCCAGCGAACCTTCGCCGAGGTTGTGCTTGACCCGCAATTGAGCCAGCCGTCCTCCGGACCCTTCCTCGGACGAGGCGGGCATTCCCAGAAAGACGATCCCCACCAGCAGGCAGACGATAATAATCAGGTACGTGATTTTTCGTGATTGTGATGACATCCGGTTCATTATTTCGCTTCCAACTCTCTGAATCTCAACGTGTAGTAACCAATTAAAAGACAAGGAAGGGCATAACCCAGAGTAATCAACAGGCAGGGAACCATCGCGGCTTCCCAGGAAACGTCAAATCCGTTGGCCACGTAAGGCGACATGCGGAACACACCAAAATCGGGAATGATGTGCTGCACCAGCCACAACAACTTCTTGAAGATCTGGTCGATTCCAAACATCACCTTGGTCGCGGCGCTGTCGTCGATCTCCACGGTTGGATTCAAATGGTAAACCAAGCGGTAGATCGATTCGACCAGCCCCGAACCATGTTCCTGTCCCGTCACGACCCGGCCCATAAACTCGCGCATCCCCTGGCCGATGATCAGGAACGTAAACACGGCGAGCGTCGCCACCGGACCTTTCACAAAACAGCTGACCGAGACCCCCAGCATCACGATCATGCACATCATCAGCCAGATCCCCAGAACCGATTTCGAAAACGAGACGGCAAACGGGCGGTCGGCCAGGCGGATGAACAGGTCGGGGCGGGCCATCCCCAGATATTGTCCGGCGTCGAGACATTGCACTTCGACTCTCAGTTTATTCCCGCCATCTTCGGGGTCGGTATAAACAAGATCGTTGAACAGGTCGAAGCTCTTCAATTCGCCGGTCTGTTCATCGACCTCGGTCATCTTGCGATCGATGACGAGGGTGGCGTCTTGATATTCCTTCACTTCGAACGGTTTTCCGGGCAGACTGATGTTCTTGACGGGATTAACGAAAATGAATCGCGCGAGCAGTCCTTTTTCCATATTTCCTTTGTGGGTTCGAAACGCTTCGAATTTCGTTTCGAGAACCATCTGATCGCCGACGCGCTGTTCGGAAACATCGTCGAACGTCCAGACGGCACGGGCTTTGGTCGCCCCTTCAACATAACTGCGGAAGTCCCAGATATCGCCGACGTTTACGCCGGACCCCTGTTTTCCTTCTCGGTTGATAAACGTCAAGGTGCCGTAGACCGGCACACGCGCCACGAGACTCGGTTTCGCCTCGTCGGGAATCTGCCGGAAGATCCAGACGTAGCCGATCACCCCCATCAGCAGCAGCACGATCGTTCCGACGCTGATGTATCCCACCATGCGGCCTAAGACGATTTCATGCCGGCGAATCGGCTTGGTGACGACAGTGTGCAGCGAACGGAGTCGAATGTCTTCGGGAACGCCCCAGCACGACAGCAGCAACATGACCGGCAGAATCAACCAACTGATCGCCGTCAACACGAAGACGATGTACGATTTTGCCTGAAGTTCCGGCCGGTTCGACGGGTTCGACAAAAACCAGCCGGCAAACATGAACAATGCTGCGAAGACGAAAAAGACATACAACGCCTTACGGCGTTTGGATTCCTGAAACGTCAGCAGCGCGACCGCACCGATCCGTCGGCACGACGTCGAAAAGAAATCGCTGAAACTCGACGTGACGGCACCAATGACCGCGCCGGCCCGTCCTGAAGCCACGCCCGTCATGAACGCGACGAAAAAGGCAATGCCGAGACAACTGCCGAACACGGCGAGCCAGTGTCCCAGCGCGAGCAACACATTGTAGGGTTGGGGATCGAATGACATGGCGACACGTTTACTTTACTTCAATGTGATAACGAAACGAACAAGAACTTATGAATTCGGACGGCCTGTTTTTTCGCGAAAAATCGGGTGATCCTCTTTCGCCGTCACGGACAAAAATCTCAGCAGCGGGTCACGACCGCAAGGTCGCTTCGGCAATCGCCGCGTAGTTATTTCGACGCCACGGGCTGTTCGGTTGTCTTCGCTTCGGCTCCCTGTTCGGGAGGAACGTAACGTTGACCGGGACGCGCCTGGCTTTCTTCCACCGTTTTGAGGAACAGTTCTTCGAGGGTCGTCCGCGGATGATCCACACGCTTGACGCTCGCATTATGTTTTGCGAGTGCGGCTTCGACATCTTTAATCGCCTCGGGTGAGAGCTGCGACGTGCGGATATTCGTTTCCTCGTGCGATTCGAGTAACTGGTCGACCCGTCCGAGCGTCTTCAATTCTCCCTGATAGAGAATGGCGATGCGGTCGCAGACGTCTTCGACGTCGGCCAGCAGGTGACTGCACATCACGACCGTTTTTCCCTCATCTTTCAATTTGAGAATCAGGTCTTTCATATCCTTGGTGCCGAGCGGATCGAGACCGCTGGTCGGTTCGTCGAGCAGCACGAGATCGGGATTGTTGATCAACGCCTGCGCCAGTCCGATGCGGCGGGTCATCCCTTTAGAATACTCTTTCAACTGACGGCGACGGGCATGTTGCAGGCCGACCGATTCGATCAGTTGATTCGACCGCTCGACCCGCTGTGCTTTGCTCATGTTGAACAGGCGGCCGTAAAAATCGAGCGTTTCGTCGGCGTTCAGAAAGCGGTACAGATACGATTCTTCCGGCAGATAGCCGATCTTTTCGTTCTTGTCGACGTCGACGGCGGGTTTTCCCAGCACCGAAATTTCGCCCGAAGAGGGAAAGAGCAACCCGAGCAGCAACTTCATCGTTGTGGTTTTGCCCGAACCATTCGGCCCCAGCAGGCCGAATACTTCACCTTTGTGAACATCCAGACTGAGCGATTTCAGAGCTTGAACTTTGGGACGCCCCCAGAAGTCGCGGTAAATCTTGGAAAGGTTCTTGATCTCGATGACATTCTCTTGCGACATGACACTACCCTACATTGATGACGCTGAAAAAATAGACAAAGATTCAAAAAAGCCGCGTTGAAGAGATCGCGACACTTGAAGTTACGCCTCGATGGGAAAATCTGTTGGAAGAATGCCCCCCGGAATCGGAAATTCGTAGCGGGAGCATGTGTTCACAGTTCGGACGTTCGTTCCCCCCGCTTTTCAGAGAGGATCGAACCCCGACCCATCAATGTATAAAGGGGCCAGACGCGACGCAAGATACTTGTCGGGTTTTCCCCAAAAGCGACCCGGAACGGTGGCGATTGTGACAATCATTGAAAATTGTCCGTTTTTTCACGAAATACCCCCCGGGCCGCACACCACGCCACAAGAGCCGCGCACAGAGTAAGCGGTCAGTCCCATCCATCGAAAGCCTGTGGATGTTGTCGATAGAAAAAAGCGGGTCCACAGAGGAACGCAGCTTTTTCGATGCTCAAGGTACGTCGCAGAGTTTTCTGCGGGCCGAATTCCCCGGTTTACATGATACGGCAAAGCTCCCCGAATTCACGCGTGCCACGGCTCTGCGAACCGTGAAAAATGGGGATAGGCGTTATCCGAGATCGATCTGGTCAACGCGCGACGGAGCATCTTTTTCTTCGGCGAGGGCTTTCGTCGGATGCTGCTGACACACAAAAACCGTTTCTCATTTCATGGCGTGCCACTGGCTCCAGCCAGTGTTCTTCGGATGTCTCGCGATGAACCAGATCGTCGGAGCGTCTGGTATGAATGAATTGTACACGAGCGAAAACGGGTTGACGATATGTCTTCAGCGGGTAGCTCCGGTTGCTCGCAACCGGAGCCACAAAGCGGAAGGAGGCAACCGGACCTCATACGGGGTGAGCCTCTTGTCGTTGCGCGACACCGGCTGGCAAGCAACCGGTGCTACCCGGCTGCGACCCCCTCCGGGGTCGACGCGAATATGAACGCATACCGGTGGTTTCGCTGACGCTCAACCGACCGGCTAATTGCTGCGATCCCTGTCGGGATCGAGACACGGCCACGCGTGACGTTGCTGGGATTTAACATTCGAGGTCTCCACGCCAAGTGTATCCTCTCGCTTCCTTCGAAAATTCGGTCATTCGGCATTGATTCGACATTCGGATTTCGACATTCGACATTCCGGGTGAAAGGCACCCTCATCCGGCCTGCGGACACCTTCTCCCCGAGGGAGAAGGAAATTTTGAAAGGCGCAAACACGAATTGGGTTGCGCGCAACGTTTTTGAAACCATTTTATGCTGGCGTGATCGCTGAAAATGCATCGATGTTTATGAATATGCAAAACCGTGTCGAAAGCGCGCATTTTTGGCGAAAAACGCGC
>JAQCEJ010000137.1 GCA_027618475.1 Planctomycetota bacterium
GCACGAGAGCGCAACGGCGAGGGGTAAAGGACTGAAATTTCTCGGTTTTTCAGGGCTTGGCGCAACTGCATCAGGGAGGGTGCAGGGGGAATGAACGGCGAAACCTGTCAACCAGCGAAACGATGATTCCCAACAGCAGGAGACGTCTCAAACGTTAACGATTTGCTACCGTGGAACCATGAAATCGAAGACAGGCTTTGAGGTTGCGATTTGACGAATCGAATGTTACACAGATAGGACTTCATTTCGTGTGAACGAATGCCATCTATTCGACACTTACCGAGGTCCGCAACATGGTTCGTACGATGCTCGTCGTGCTTGTCTGCACGCTAACAGCCAATTTCGCCAGTTCCGCCGAATGGCCTTCCCTGCCCGATGAAAATGCCGCCGTTCAAATTCCGGCTCAGGAATGGCCTCTTCGTCCCGGCGAGCGAACGGTGCGCGTGCTGGTGCATTATCCGCACGGTCGACTGGAGAACGTGACCGCTGAAACGGGATTGATGCTCACGCTGCACAACTGGGGCGGAACCGATTGCGTGGGAACGGCGGCGCCGCAGGTACTCGCCGATCGGCTGAACGTCGTCGCGATTTGCGTCAACTATGTGCAGAGCGGCAAGGAAGATTCGATCAACGGCCCCGAACCGTACGACTTCGGTTATCTGCAAGGGCTCGATGCGCTGCGTGCGTTGTGGTGGGTGCGGGATCGACTCATCGACAGCGGTCGCGAATTCGATGACGGCCGCATCTATTCGACCGGTGGCTCCGGCGGCGGCAACGTGACGCAGATGGTCAACAAACTTGCCCCGCGCACGTTTACCTGCGTCATCGATATGTGCGGCATGAAAAAACTCTCTGATGACATCGCGTTCAATCTTCCTGGCGGCAGCGCCCTCGATGCCCGCTGGTCGCGCGATCCGAAGCATCCCTATTATTTGTCGCCGGGACATCAGGAACTCCGCTTCGTCGGTTGCCCCGAACATCTGTGGACGCAAAAGAGAATCGGCGCGACGGCAAAAATTATCGTCGTGCATGGCGTCGACGATTCGACCTGTCCCTTCGCCGATGCCGAAGAAATGGTGCGGCTGATGCAAGGCCACGGTATCGATGTCGTGCCGCATTTCATCACGAAAGGGGATCTCGACGGAACGGTTTTCACATCGACGGGACATTCCCTCGGCAATCGAACCGAGATCGTGTTTCGCGTCGCCGAGAAATTCTTGCGACCGACCAGCGACGATTTTTTGCATCGCGAGACACCAACTGATTTCGAACGTCAGGGCGATGTGCGTTACCGTACATCAGATGGCGAATTCGTGATCTCTTACGCCGCCGGATATCCCGTCGGCCGGTTTGAGCCGAAGTCTCCCGCGACACCGTATGCCGATCACGTAAACCTCGACATGGTAATCGCCGATGATGGAACGTCTCAAAAAATATCGACATCGGCCGACTGGCAACGGCGCGTGAAACAGATCCGCAGCAATTTTGAGCAAGCTGCCGGTCCGTTACCGGGTCCGGAGTTTCGCGTGCCATTGGATGTGCGCATCGAGGAAACGACAAAGGTCGACGGGTTGACGCGGATCAAGCTCAGCTACCAATCCGATCCATTTGACCGTGTTCCGGCCTATCTCTTTCTTCCCGAAACAACGACGCCGCACGGTACGCCGGCGATGTTGTGCCTGCAACAGACGTTCGGCGGAGGGAAATCGGAACCCGCCGGTCTTGCGGGCGATCCGCGATTGCATTACGCCCTCGAATTGGCAAAACGGGGATACGTCACGCTCGCCCCCGATTATCCCTCGTTCGGCGAACATGCTTACGACTTCGGCGAGAAGTCGCCGTACGCCAGCGGCACAATGAAGGCGATCTGGGATAACCTGCGCGCCGTCGATCAGTTGGAGGGACGTCCTGAAGTCGATGTGTCGCGTATCGGCGTCATCGGCCATTCGCTCGGAGGACATAATTCGATCTTCACTGCACTCTTCGATGAACGCTTGCAGGTCGTCGTGTCGAGTTGCGGCTTCTGTCGGTTCGGCAAAGATGATATCCCCAGCTGGACCGGCCCGCGATATATGCCGCTCATCGCGTCGCAGTTCGATAACGATATCAATAAAGTGCCGTTCGATTTTCCTGAATTGATTGCTGCGATCGCCCCGCGAGCCTTCTTTTCGAGTGCAGCAACGAAAGATTCCGACTTCGACGTCGAAGGAGTCCGTGAAACAATCGCCGCTGTGCAACCGATTTTCGAATTGATGGAATCGGACAAAAAATTGCAGGCGTATTATCCCGAAATCGAACACGCCTTCCCTGATGACGCCCGCGAGAAAGCCTATCGGTTTATTGACGAACAGTTGAAATAATCGTCATCCTGCATCGATTATGCCATCGGGAATAACAGCACGCCGACGATGATCACGGCCAGGCCGACGAAGCCCATGCAGGTTGTCATCGGGGTAACGTATTTCAATCCTTCTCCTTCGGTCATGCCGCTCATTTTGGTGATCACCCAGAAGCCGCTGTCGTTCATCCAGCCGATCGGTTTCGAGCCGCAGCCGATGGCGAGCGCGAGATAGACCGGGTGAAACCCGAGTTGTCCGCCGCTACTCAATCCCGCGAGAATGCCGACGGCGGTGATCATCGCAACCGTTGCCGAACCTTGTGCGGTGCGAACGGCGGCCGTGATCAAGAACGCCAGCACGATAATGACGACCGGCGAACTTTGCGGCAGGTCGCGGATCAATCCGGCGACGCCGGTCTGTTGCAAGACTTTGCCGAACGCACCTCCCGCGGCCGTGATGAGAATGATCACACCGCCGCTGGCCAATGCCGACTGCACCGCATGCGCAAGCTGTTCGCGCGTCGTGCGTTTCTTCCACACCAGCATGAACATGGCAATCGCCGCCGAGATGACGAGCGCGATGTTCTTGTCACCGAGCGTTTCGGCGATCTGCATCGCGGCGGGGGGGAGCTCGATGCCCAACGGCTTTCGTTCGAGCACCGTCAGTCCCGCGATTAAAATGACGGGCAACACAATCGGCAGCACGGCCATCCAAAGAGGGGGTAGTTCGCTTTCGTCGCGCTGCGCGGCAGCGGTCAATTCGGCGAGTGAGACATCGGCCGATTCGCGCAGAGGCAACACACACATCCGGTTGATGAGTACGGCGTACAGATAACCGAACCCGGCTGTGAATGTGCCAACGATGCATCCGGCAACAATCATCACCCCCATGTCGACACCCAACTGCTCGGCCACGAAGAGCGGTCCCGGCGTCGGCGGCACCAGCGAATGGGCCATCGTCGCCCCGGCGACAATCGTCAATATGTAAAGGAGATAATTCCGCCCCGTCCGCACGCAAAGCGCTTTGCCGAGCGGCATCATCAAATAGAACACCGTATCGAAAAAGACCGGAATTCCCAGCAGAAAACCGCTGGAGAGAAAGGCAACGGGCGCTTTCTTTTCGCCCAGAAAATTCATGGCCGAACGAACGACCCGATCGGCGGCACCGCTGTCGAGCAGGCATTTGCCGATGATCGAGGCCATGGCGATAAGGATCCCGATATTCGCGCACGTACTGCCAAAACCACCTGCGACACGCTCGCCGATGGTTTCCTTCGCGGAGGCTTGGGCTCCCAACCTTGCCGTCGGCGTGACGACACGGTCATCGGTTTGCCATTCATATTCGGATGGATCAACAACTCTCGCGTGCGCCCGTTCGACGATTTTGTCGCCTTGCTTTTCCGTCGTGATGGCGGTGACGTGCAGCCGCGCGACCTCGTCGACCGTTCCCGCGTCTAAGTTGGGACGCACGACAAGGAAGGACGATCCTTCGTGAACCCCTTTTTTCTTTCCGCTCGCGAGGAGGAACGTTACGGAAGCGGAGTCGTTCTCGTGCGAAACAACTTTCACTGCCGATCGCGATATAGCGTCGTATTCGATGGACGCCGCCGGCGTCAGAATGCCGACGATGAGCGCACCGAGAATCAAAGCGAGAAATGCATGCAGCCTGAAACCGAGAATACCGCCGATGACGACGATCATCCCCACGAACAAAATCGACAATGTAGCACCCGCCGATAACATGATCTGCACCTTTTTTTTAAACGAAGGCGGCGAAATGGCCGCGCGATGATTTGGCAGGAGAAAAGGAAACCGGTCCGTCACATGACGACCAGCCAGCGTACCCGAAAAACCATGGCATTTGTCAATTCATCATAGCCGGAAAGGAGGCTTATGTGTACGAACCGGATGAACGGGTATTGCAGACGCGCGAACTTGTCATCGAATGATCAATCGTAAATAATCAGCCTATCTTGGGTACTCGCTTCAGTAAAACGATACCTTTTTTTTCAGGGAGGGTGGCGATGGATCAGATCTCGGCAACAGCACAAGAGACTCATGTTGACGTCGAAGCGGTCATGCGCCAATTGGACGAAGCCGGTGAGAAATTGCCGGTCGAACAATTACGGCTCATCCAGCGCCATCGCGATCTGTTTATTTCCCCTTTAATCGAGTCCATCCGTCAGGCGACGACATCGTTGGCATCCGATGGATCATATGACGGCAATGCGGCCTATTTTGCCTACTTCTTGCTCACCGAGTTCAAAGCAAAGCCAGCGCTTCCTGCCATTATCGATTCGGTTTCACTTCCCGATGAATTGCCTTTTGAGTTGTACGGTGATGCCATCACCGAGCATCTGAGCAGCGTATTCGCAGCACTTGCGAACGAATCGCTCGAAATTATCGACCAGCTCATAATGAATCGTGAAGTCAATGAATACGTTCGCTGGGGAGGCGCTCAAACATACCGTTATCTGGTGCGTGACGGAGTCTTGACGCGCGAACAAGCCGTGGAAAAACTTCGAGCCCATTTGCGCGATGCATTGCAGAATAACGACAGCATCATCACAGAATTCTTGCTTTCGGAGTTATACCAATTCACCCCGCACGAAGCTTGGGACGAGATCCAACAGGCGTTTCGACAAGTCAAAATCGATCCCTTTATGCTAAGGCTTGAAGACATAAAGAAGGCGATCGATGAAGGAGATACCTTTTTCGAAAAATCGCTCCGACAATGTAGACCCACCGGGTTTTCGGACGCCGTTGTAGAGTTGGAGCGCTGGTATGCGTTATCCGATCGTCCAATACCGAAAACAGATTTTGATTCTTATCAGGTCGACGATGACGATTATGATGACGATGAACTCATCGATAGCCATTTGTTTGACGACCCTGCAACGATTCGTAATACATCGCAGCGGGTGGGGCGCAACGAACCATGTCCTTGTGGCAGCGGGAAGAAATACAAAAAGTGTTGCGGTCGGAATTGACGCTTTGCGCTCAGGTCAAAGGGAAATTGGCGATGATTTGATGGTGCAATCGGCGTATGTTGCGTAATAACCCTTACTACGGCTGATTCATTCCTCGCCATATTGCCGAAAAACCTTGTATACCACTCGACACATCGATAAAATCAAATATGTCAGTGATCGAACCAGATTTCACAGAGGACCGTTATGCTTCACCGCCGCGACGCCATGATTCGCCTGGGACAAGTCGGACTGGGAGCGTTGACCTTACCTCACTTGTTAAGGCAGGAACGTGCCCAAGCAGCAAGCCGTTATGCACCCCATCTCATTCCGACGGCCGGTAAAGCAAAGTCGTGTATTCTGATCTATTTGTGGGGTGGGCCTCCGCAGATGGACATGTGGGATCCCAATCCCGAGGCTCCGGTCGGCGTCCGCAGTCTGTTCTCTCCCATCGATACGGTCGTTCCCGGAATTCAAATCTCCGAAGAAATGCCGCTGTTTGCCAAACATACCGACAAGACGGCCATCATTCGCTCGTACACACATGAAAGCAACAATCACGAGCCGTCTGTATATCGCACGTTAACGGGAGACATCGACAATACGCTCGCTGTACCTCGCAACAACCGCACGCGCAAGTTTTTCCCGAACGTTCAAGGTGTTGTTTCTGCATTTACACCGGGACAAACAATGCCAGCAACCGTAACAATTCCTCGACCGATCGGTCACGACGGTTCGACATATGCCGGAACACATGCCGGTTGGTTGGGTGCGAAGTACGACCCGTTTGAAGTGGCTGCCGCTGAAGAAACAAAAGAGAAGCCGACGCACTCGATGGCTTTGCCTCCCGAATTGAACAGCGCTCGTCTGCTGGCTCGGCGCGGTCTACTCGACATCGTCGAAGCCTACGATCGGCGGTTTCAATCCAACCCCGCGGCACTCGGAATGGACTCCTTCCGCGAGCAAGCCTTCAGCATGTTGTCATCTCCGCAGGCAAAAAACGCGTTCGATATAAACGTCATCGACGACGACACGCGCGACCGTTATGGCCGCAATGAATGGGGCGAAAGCATTCTGATGGCCAAACGCCTGGTCGAGTCGGGCGTCCGCCTCGTCACAATTTCATGGATGTACATTCAGAAATCGGGGAACGTCGCCAACACCTGGGATAACCATGGCCCGTTTGAAGGTAAAACCGGTTACGAGATGCTCAAAGCCGTATATGGTCTCCCGTCGCTCGATCGCGGCTTTAACGCCTTCATGGAAGACCTGACCGCCAGTGGCCTTCTCGACGAAACGCTCATAGCGATGTACGGCGAATTCGGTCGCACGCCGAAGATCAACAAGGCGTCGGGACGAGACCATTGGGGAGCTGTGCAATCGACCGTGCTTGCAGGGGGAGGAATTCGCGGCGGACAGGTCTACGGCAGTAGCGATCGCGACTCGGCATTTCCGGTGTCGAAACCGGTTTCACCCGAAGATATGCTGGCGACGATTTACTATGCGATGGGCATTTCGCCCGATTCCGAAATCTACGATCCGCTACAGCGTCCCCACCGCATCGTCAACGGTACTCCTCTTGTCGATCTGTTCGGATAACCTGAGCGTTCGCGGTGAAACACGCGTTGAAGCATCGTGTTCCGAATTAAATCTCAAATCTGGGACTACACCGTTGGAGCGATCTCTTCCAGCATGATCGTGTTTGCCGCGCCACCATCAATGGGGATTGTTACCCCTGTGATATAGGACGACGCTTCGCTTGCGAGAAACACGGCGAGGCCGGCGATATCCTTTGGATCGCCCCACCGCCGAAGCGGAACACGTTCGAGCACTTTCTGTGATCGAACGGGGTCATTCTGTAACGCTGTGGTGATCGGTGTCCGCATCCAACCGGGAGCAATCGAGTTCACTCGAATGTTATGCTTGGCCCACTCGGCGGCGAGGTCGCGCGTCAGAGCGACGATGCCTCCCTTCGTAATCCCATAGATCGAACCACCCCGGCCAAGACCGAGTAGTCCTCCCCCCAGTGCCGAAATATTGATGATGCTGCCTGATTTCTGAGCGATCATCTGTCGGGCAACCGCGCCCGTCATGTAATAGTTACCGAGCAGATTGACAGCAATGACATCGTCGAGATCATTCTGCTGGAAATCGACCGGCGTAACACGTCGATGAATTCCCGCATTGTTGATCAGAATGTCGATTCGGCCTGACGTTGCAACGATCTCTCCAATACATTGCTCGACGACATCACGATCTTTGATATCACAGGTCTTCGCGGTGATCGATCGACCAGTCTCGGCTGAGAGTACGTTCGCTGCAGCGTTTACGTCATCGCTTTTGACATCGATTAACACGACGTCGGCTCCATATGAAGCTAACCCTTTTGCCATTCCCCAGCCGAGCCCTTGCGCCCCTCCGGTCACCACGGCCACGTGCCCTGTCAAATCGAACAAATCATTCCACAATTCGGTTGAAGGCATAGCATTTTTCCTCGACTGGATGCCATTACGTTAAGCCGTGAAGATCAATTTTTCCCCACCTCATCGTTTCGGTGGTTGAAACATTTCTAGCGTATATCCATCGGGATCGTAAAAATAAACGACCAGGCCCCCTTGATTCGGCCCGGCGGTGATTTCCACGGGATCTGAGCGAAACTTGACCCCTTTATCCTTCAGGTCAGCGTAACAGCTTCGCAGATCGTCCACGAGGAGACACAAATGCGACGTCCCCGCACGATTGGTCGCCGTGTCATTCGGCGGTCCGGCGTGCTTCATGTACTGCACAACTTCTAATGTCTGTTTGCTGTGTGGACTGACCCGAAACGATGCCACATCGAGTACGACGTCCGGATACCCCGTTTGCTTCGCCACATAGTCGGCATCTACATTCGGTCGGCGGCGTTCGAGTTCCATCCCCAGCGTCTCACCATAAAACTTCACGGAGCGTTCGAGGTCGGCTACGGTCAGCCCAAGATGATGAATTTCGGAAAAGGCCCAGCTTCGAGTCGATGCTGACATAGATCACGCCTCCCATTTTCGGAATTTGAATTCCCGGCCCTGTGATTGAATCCAACGGTATCATTCATCTCCATCGTAGAGAGGTCGAACCGTGAGAGCAATCGTTCCGTTCGTTGTCTCCAATTAACGGCACAAGCAATAATTGCAGTCTCACTGACGTCACAAGCAACGATACCGATCCAGTTCCGATTGCATTCGTCGCACAAAAATGGGAAATGCCGTCTCCGGATCGGCGATCTCCGGATGCCACATTTTTTCCCACTCCAACGACAACCAACCGGTATAGCCTGTATCAATGAGTAAGCGCAGCGTTTCGGACGTCGGGAATTCACCTTCGCCCATCAATACGTAGTCCGCGGGGCGATGACCTTCCATCAAATGTCGGGCCTGCTGATCGGCGATATCGCCCGCTTGTGTCAACGCGGTTGTATTCGAAACTGTGCCGATCGAGTCTTTCCAGTGCGTATGCATCGTCCATGGTTTCAGGCGAGCAATGGTCTCGTGCAACTGTTCACAATAGAATCGCCAGGGATGGTGTGTGTCCCACAACACTCCCACAGCGGGTGACGATACTTTCCTCATTAATCGCTCGATCAAGTCAGTCTCTGCAAAGTCACCGTGTGTTTCTATGATGACTTTTTGACCAACGCTTTCTGCATATGCTCCCAGCTCATCAAGTCCTTCGGCAATCCAGTTCAGCATTGACTCAATAGCGGAGTGCTCACTTTTTGCCTTTTCGGGAATTACATCACCGAACACTCGTACAAACTCGGCACCGAGTTCATTCGCCAGATCGAGATACCGTCGGCCAGTTTCAAGTTGGAGATGTCTCTCGGCATTTCCGGGATCATGAAAGCGAACTGACGATGCCAGGCCGCAAACACGAAATCCGGCGGTTTGCAATTCTCGACGACGTTGAGCCAGTTGTCCCGGCTGAAACACGGAACAATTCAAGAGATCGACTTCCCGCTCCAACAGGCGGATTTCGACACCCGCGAAACCGTACTCGGTTCCCTTATCGAGCAGATCACGCCACGACCAGTCGGGGCAACCCAACGTCGAAAACGAAAGTTTTGATTTCAGTTCTGTTGCGATGGAAGATACGGTCATGGGATGAGGCAATTGCTTGTATCTGGTAAACTGTGAGTCATTACGATTTCAGAGGACTAAAACGCCCACGCTGGATATTCAATGTCACGTTTTTCTTCCGTTTATCGGTTAACTGGAATTCCGACTCCGCCCGATCGCATTTTACAACTCGTGCGACATGATTACGACCAACTCGCAAACTGTCGTGCTCCCACACCGCTGTCATCGTATTTGCGAGACCGTTACGATCTCGATATGTCGACCGAATATGCGGGTTTCCCGATCGACAACCCATGGGGCAAAGCATCTGGGCAGTTGTCGATGACCGCTGGCCAGGTGCAGGAAGACATCGACGCAGGGCTTGGTTTTGTCGTTCTCAAAACCGTTATAGCGCAAGACCAGCAAGGCATACGAACAATGCAGGCTTGGGCTGTCAAAGAAGCCCGCATGGACCTGCAGCCGATCCTCGGTCAAACCGGTGAATCGGGTTGGACCGTCAGTTGGAAAGGCCGCGGCTGGTGGGGAACCTTCGACGAATATCTTGCATTAATCCGCAGTACCCGACGTCAAGCGGGCGACGCGACATTGATCGTACCATCGGTGAAATACCATCTCCCGACTCCCGACGAAACCATCTGGCGTACCGAAGAATACGATTGGTCGACGCAGATGATCCTTAAAGCGTGGACAGAGGACGGCTCAACTCGCTGGAGTTCTATGCCGATCGAAAAAGATTTCAGCCCCACGCTTGCAGGAAGTGATCGCGCGATGGCTCAGCAGAAAATCATCGAATGGTTGACTGTCGTACCGCGGCTGATTCGTTCTGCTGCAACACATTGTAATGTGTCGCTTCGCGTCGGAATGAAGATGTTTAATGCCTTGTTCGACGATGAGTTTCAAATCGAAATGTTGAACACGATACACCATGCACAGGGTAACGAACGGCCCGATTACTTCATCTACGGTAACCGCCTGTTCGATCCCGATCGTGTGTTCGACGGACATCGGGGCATCGCTTATGGCGGACCGGATCTCAGCCATCGCAACCTCCGCGTGCTCGATCGTTTTCATGAATCTGAAAAATCGCAGCCAATGCTGCCACTTTCGGCGACGGGAAACATTTCCTCCGGCAGAATGGCATTGGAATACGCACTTCGCGGTGCAAGCAGTTTTCAATTGCATACTTTTTTTCAGCACCCGAGTGATTTCTATCGGAAAAAGACTGGCAACCGAACGCAGAAGGCCCTTCATGAACTCTATTTCCATCCGGAAGACGGACTCATTGCATGGATGTACGATCTCGCCCAACGTTATGGACTATCAACGACTCCATTACGTTTTACGGATATCGTAGGCCTTTCTGATAATCGCAGTTCGCAGCGTCAATAAGCAAGTTCCACGATCAGAGGTAAATGGTCAGAGCCGATGTCCGGTCCGACGCGACAGTCGCGAATCTCAACATCGTCGCTATGAAGACAATGGTCGATAGGAACTCTCATAAAACGATAACGCGCCGGCCATGTTGGCAGAACTCCAAATCCCTTCCGTGCGTTACGAAGCCCCGACGATTCTTCAAGATCGGAATAATAAGGAGAAAACAGGCTGACGTTGAAATCACCCACGAGTACGCGAGATCCTCCGATTTGTGAAACACGCTCTCCAAGAATCTTCAATTGCCGGTTGCGGAGGTTCGATAATTGATACCCCACAGGGGGATACGTATGGGCTGCGACTATCGTCAATTCGCGATGATCATCAGACCATATGGATACTTCGATCGCAGGTGGTTGGGCATCTCCCAGTGAAAAAACGTCATTTCGAATTATGTAGTGCCGGCTGAGGATCGCGATGCCGAAATTGTCGCTCCGCGGGATGACAACACGATAAGGGAATTGCTCGTGCACGGCCTCTAACGCGCTCGCCCAATTCTGATTGATTTCACAGAGTGTGACGACATCCGGTTGCTCGCGTTCAATGAGGGCGATTAATTCTTCGTATTTGGTATTGGATGTATGCACATTGGAAATCAGTAGTCGCATCGGCTGCATTCCCGATCCTGCCGAAAATAATGGTTGCCCGGGAAGGTACCAACCAACAATGAACATCACATGGATGATCACGGGAATAAAAGCGAACGATCGCCATCTCAACCTGCGATATTTTGCAAGCATCGGCTGCGGTTCACACCACAGCAGCAGGCAAAATAACAAACCAACCACCGCCATCTGTACGCGATAATGTGAACACAATTCGGCGAAATAGAAACGCGACAACGGCGGCATCGTCGCCAGCGTGACGACGAACAGACAAGCCACAGCAGATTTGACGAGCGGCGAAATCGCCTGGAGCATGCGATTCTCCTTCGCGCAGAAAAAAAACGGTGACGGCCGAAACCGTCACCGTTTGATGAATTACTCAAGCGCAGGATATCTTACTTCGTGAGTTCGGCTTCAATGGCATTGACCACTTCTTCCGAACCGGGATCAACCTTCGTGCGGAAGCGGGCAACCACCGTACCATCTTTCGCCACGAGGAATTTTTCAAAATTCCACTTCACCGGACCGGAATCCTCGGAGAAGAATTCCTCCGAGGTCAAGTCCTTGAACAGGTCGGCCTGCTTATCGCCGTTGACATCGATTTTAGCAAACATATCAAACGTTACACCGTAATTTTCTTTACAGAACGTGGCAATTTCGGATTCGGTCCCTGGTTCCTGTTTGCCAAACTGATTGCAAGGGAAACCCAGAACGACCAGACCCTTTTCATTGTACTTTTCGTGCAGCGCCTGCAGCGGTTCGTATTGAGGAGTGGCACCACATTGGCTGGCTGTATTGACGATCAGCAACACCTTCCCTTTGTATTGCGACAAATCGACCGTTTTGCCTTTGAGCGTCTTCATCTTGTGCTGCAGTAACTGGGGCACGTCTTTATCTCCACTCATGACAACCGATGAGAATAACAGCATTCCACCCAACACCGCACACGAAACGATATTTCGGTTCATTTGAGCGTTCTCCTTGTTGATTTTGGACATTTGAAACGGCTAAGACACCAATTCACTGCCATTTAGTGTAGTGAGTCAAGAGTTAAGAGACCAGAGTCAAGGAGGTGAAAAACAGGGGGATCGGGTTTAACACAATGGGTTGGGTGGCGGGGGCGCACCGCAGGAAGCCCCCGTTCTGGAACCGCTGTCGATCCGGGG
>JAQCEJ010000138.1 GCA_027618475.1 Planctomycetota bacterium
TTCGTGGGACTTCGAACATCCGCACATTCTCCCAAAGACAGCCCCGGCTTCCTATATCTTCACTGCTGACAGCTTTGGGTCAGCAGTGCTCTTCATTCGTTTTTGATCGCACGGAGGTTGGAAACTTCGCCGACGGTTATCGTATCATACTCACATGAACGCACCGCATCGCAAACGGGTTCGTCATTATCACGAGCCCGGCGATATCCATGAGTTGACGTTTTCGTGTTACCGCCGCAAGCCGCTGCTCACTAACGACGTCTGGTGTCGAGATCTGGCCGAGGCGATCGATCGCTCGTGCGAACGCCACCGGTTCGGGCTGCTGGCTTATGTCTTCATGCCTGAACACGTGCATTTACTCGTGGCCCCGCTTGAGACCGAGCCAGACATTGCTCGTCTGCTGTCCGACATCAAACGGCCGAGTTCGTTGAGCGTCAAACGCCGCCTGATCGCCTCGGGCAGCCGACTGCTGGAACAGTTATCGGTTCACCAAAGGCCGGGAGTGACGACGTTTCGCTTTTGGCAAGAAGGACCGGGATACGATCGCAATCTGACCGAAATCGACACGATCATGTTGGCCATCAACTACATTCACGAAAACCCGGTTCGTCGACGGCTTTGCCGACAAGCCATCGACTGGAAATGGTCGAGTGCCCGCCGCCTGATAACCGATGCCGCTGAAAATGCACCTCCGAGATTATGTCGATTCGACCCCGATTCGCAAATGATCTCGCCGCTGAGAAGTTCAACATGCGGTCTCGAATCGGAAGAGCACTGCTGACCCCAAGCTGTCAGCAGTGGCACACGAGCACCCGAGCGACCGAATCGACCGGTGCATTCGCTCTGTTCGGAAAGATGTGCATAACGTGTAAAGTCGCGCTAAACGATTTATACGGAATGACCCTTATAACCGTCCTATCTACAGGGGGACGCCACAACAGCCATATGGCGTAACGTCTATCTGTATAATGGTTTAAGGTGTGATGTCCGGATTTGACGGTCGTGACGATTCTGATTTTTGTGTCGATGGCGCGGATTCTGCTGTTTACCCTTTACGACTTGAAAACACAAAACGTCGCGACAGAGGGCGACGCAAGAATATGAAAGCAGTCGATATCTGGATGTTCCGCAGGTGAGAGAGCGGACGTCTGAGAGCTGGTGCGTACTCGAGTACGCACTCACGGAGTGGTACCCCAGTACCACTCCTTTGTTTTTCACCATCCGCTCATTTCACAACATGCGAACGGGCGGATGTGAACATAAACAGGAGTTGCGGCGGCCGACATCTCAACGGCTTGCCGGATGACGGCGCATCGGTCGAATTACCCCCATCTCAACGCTTTGTGAAGGATCTCGATCATGAACCACACGCCCATTCTCTCGAATCACCGTTTCCATGTCGTTAGCTGTCACACCCTGGCAAAGAAAATCTGGTGTGATGAATATGGCTTCATCATCTCTGCCGAATTAATTCTCGTCGCCACACTGCTCGTCATCGGCGTGATTGTCGGGTTGAGCGAACTACAAGCTGCGGTTGTCCAGGAACTCAACGACGTAGGGGACGCGATCGGTTCTCTCAATCAGACTTACTACTACGGTGGAATGGCAGCACGCAATCAGAACGTCCAATCAAACTGCTATATCAAGTCGTTCACGTTTGGGTCTGGCTTCACCGACTTCTTCGACAACAATCAATGCGACCTGACATGTAACATGCCGATGACTGAAGTCAGCAAATGGTGATCGTATCGTCGTCGACTTGAAATCGATCAGTTTGTCATGTGCAATGGTCTGTGCCGGTCGTCCGCTTCTGTGAACTCGTCATCGCGGACGATTGGCGAATAGTCGATCGGTTCCGAAGGAGGCACCAACTCGAATTTGTGTGAAGCGATGATTCGTAACTCAAGCGGTGGTGGTGCGGTGAGCTGAGTCGGCAGATGAGCGTGCGACTCTAATACGGCTAACAGGTGAATCTCGAACGGACGCATTCCGGTGATGATTCGCTGCATCCATTGCGAGTAGGGTTCCCGACGGGACGTTCCCGCAAGCCGCAACCGGCCTGCGGGCCGTTCGCCGATGAGCAACGGAATCTCCATTCGGCAAATCGACTCGGGGTCAAGCCGATCGTTTCGCTGTACTCGTGCATGGAATTTTTCATTCAGTGACGGTATCTCGATTTGAAGGTCGATTTCGCCCAGTCCGAATTCTTCTCCAAGGGCGCACAAGGTTTCCCATAAGGGAGCCCAGTCACGAACCCCCGAAATATGCAGCGAGCCGCATTCGTCGAATCGGAATGTGGTCGGCACACCGGGCATCCTATCAGGTTCACTTGATGTCGGCGACGAGGAAACCGATTGCCCTATGAGATCCATTTCCATCAAGGTATGACCGGAGGTATTAAGCATCGAAACCGGTCGTGTTGGAAACAAATCGGCGGCGCGAGACCATCCCTTCTTCACGAGGGGAATAAACAGAATGACCAGCGGAAGGGTTGAAATAACAATTGCCGATGGACATGGAATCCAAAGTCGTCCCGAACCGGCTGCATAAATAGCGAGCACGCAGAACTGCCCGCCGACAAACATTGTTCCCGTCGCTCCTAATGACGTTTGCCAGTTCGGAGCATTATACACCAGCAAACCAGCCAGACTTCCTCCCAGCAGGCAACACCACAGGGCGACCGACGGGTCGTTCTGCAAAGCCGAATAGATAAGGAGGATCATCGTTACCAACAAAGCGTCGATCACCAGAAGCCCGGTCGATTTGCGTAGCTGCATCAGCGAGTTCATCGATACGACCAGCCAAAGCATCGTCACCAGGAACCCGAATAGTCCCAGCGAAAGTACCCATTCCGAGTGTGTGATCTGACGGACGACGAATCCGGTCGAAATCAGGGTTAAAGCTGCAAGACATTGTCCGGCGAACAGTTGATGTCGTCGCAAAGCAAATGCGTCGTTCATCAGTCCCAACAACATGAAGGCGGCTCCGCCGACAAACACCTGTTCGAACCATTCATAACGTTCCCAGAAGAAGTCGATCTTCCAGCCCCACGACCAGAGCACGGCAAGTCCACAAAGCATTCCCGACCAGAGGGTAAAGACTCGTGAAAGTGAAAACGCGATCTGAGGAGGGAGGTCTGGCTTGTCCGATGGGAGACCGTTGAACTTCTTTTCAATCACCCGATCGATGCGCGGGGCCGCGAACAGCGCCATCGCTAAGGCTACGGCTGCACTCAGCAGAGCCGTGCCGATGATGTCGGGGATGAGAAAAAAAGGTGTCATGATAATCGTTGCAAACGTTAAACGCGACACATGTCATTCGACACGTGCCTTGATCTGATTTTCAATCGGAAGTCACACTAAAGCCAGGCCGACTCGCGTAAACCTCCGGTGGCGCTTTAACTTGTTGACGTGTGTATGACTTTTGCGACACAATGTCGTCGGCCAGGCGCGACTTATGTTGTTGCTTTAAATGTGCAAACGGTATTCCGGGGGGGTGACAATAAAGCGAGCGGGCACGAGGACGTTTTCGTCACTCGTGCCCGCTCGCATCGATTTCAAATATCGCGTTAACGACTATTGTTCTTGCATCATCCGTTCAAACGAAATTCCGTAACGTTTCATTTTTTTGTAGAGCGTGGTGCGATTAATGCCAAGTGCTTTGGAAGTTGCCTGACGATTCCACGCGTTCGATTCGAGCGCATTCAGAATGAGTTGGCGTTCCGGAGCGACCATCGCCGATTTCAGCGATCCTTCGGCCGTCAGATGGCTTGCGAACGATAAGCCGACGGAATGAGCGTTGTCTTGCAATCCTTCCGGCAAATCGGCGGACGTCAAGACGTTTGACTTTGAAAGTACGACAGCGCGTTCGACGACATTCACCAATTCGCGAACATTTCCCGGCCACGGGTAACGCCTGAGGCAATCCATCGCTTCGGCGTCGAAACCTTCAACGTGCTTATCGTTCTGTTTATTGAAGGTTTCGAGATAATGCTCGACCAGCAGCGGAATATCGCTGATCCGCTCGCGGAGCGGCGGTTGAGTCAACGTGATGACGTTGATGCGGTAGTACAAATCCTGGCGGAACTTTCCTTCACGCACCAGATCTTCGAGATCTTCGTTGGTGGCCAGAATCAGACGGACGTCAACCTTATGGGTCTTCGTGCCGCCGACCGGTTCGAATTCGCGGTCTTGAAGCACGCGGAGCAACTTGACCTGCATCGCCGGCGTCGATGTCGCAATTTCGTCGAGAAACAGAGTGCCGCCGTCGGCCTGAAGAAATCGTCCGACGCGGTCGTGATTGGCACCGGTAAAAGCCCCGGCGACGTGCCCGAACAATTCGCTTTCCAGCAGGTTTTCGGGAAGGGCTCCACACGCGACTTCGACAAACGGTTTGTCTTTGCGCGAACTGAGTTGATGGATGGCCCTCGCCGTCAGTGTTTTACCGGTTCCGCTTTCACCGAGGATCAAGACGTTTGTCCGCGTGTCGGAAACACTATTGATCAGATCGAACATTTTCTGCATCTTGTAGTCGCCGCCGACGATATTCGAGATGCCGAAGCGTTTATCCAATTGAGCCTTAAGAGATTTGTTTTCTTCAACGATCTTGCGCTGTCCGAGCGCCCGTTGGACGGCGAGATGAAGTTCTTCGTCGATCACCGGCTTGGTGAGGTAGTCGAACGCTCCATCGCGAATCGCTTCAACGGCACTTTCGATCGTGCCATAACCGGTCAATAAGATGACAGCGGTATCGGGTTTATTCTGGGTGACCCATTCGAGAACATGGAATCCGTCTTGATCGGGGAGGTTGACATCGCAGATCACCGCTTCAAAAGGGAATTCGCTCAATCGTTCGAGAGCCTGTTCGCAGTTTTCAGCGGTTTCGGTGCGGTGCCCCAATCCGCGCAGATATTCGGCGATCGCCGAGAGTATATACTTGTCGTCGTCGACAACCAGCAATGAACCTTGTGTGAATTTCATGGAAGAACTTTCGTCGAAATCGATCCCGTGAAGAACCGCATTGGACCCGGACCAGTCGCGACAATCCGTGTTTTTCGATCGGATGGTAACGGGTCTCGGTGTTCCAGACTCAAAATTAAGGTCGTACGTATGTGTGAATCAGTTCCGTTATCGTTGTCACGTGGCGCGTCCATGGGGCGTGGCGGCAACGGTGTATCCAAAACCAGACAATTGGGAGGGAATGTTGGCGAGAGGATACGGAAACATAGAACGTGGTTGACGCCGGTCAACATAATGTTGAGTGAGAATGCCACATCCGGTCGCGAAAGTGGGCGAAGCACCAATACTTGTACCGGTTGTGACGATTTTGACGTTGCTTGTCATTCATGCCGATACCGCCGATATTACACGTTTTGGTAGCCGCAACGTCGCCGTTCGACCTTCTTCGCGTTCGTGGCCCAAAATTGACAGAATCATCCGGCATTGACGCGGCTGATTCTCGATGGAGCATGGGAGCGGTCCATCGACAGCGGCAGGGGTTGCGCGGTAAGCTTGACGCTTACGTCTCCACGAATCTAAACTTCCCCCCTAAAATCACCACTGTCGGGTTCGTGGAAAACCTAACCATTTGTTATACTTGGAGAGTGCCTTGTCGCAGATGTTCAGGTCATAGAAGGCCTACATTTCTGAGAATTTAGTACAGGACTCTTCGTTCGATCGAATTTATTGCAAGTGCCCGCTCTGAATCCTCCTGAACGATGAATTCTTAAACAAACGCCAACGACACAACATTCGCCTTATTTTATGTAATGGATTCGACGGAGAAACCGGCCTTTGATCGCCATTATCAGTGACATTCACGGGAATCTCGAAGCGCTCGAAGCTGTCCTGGCGGACATCAAGCAGCGTGATATTACCACGATATATTGTCTTGGTGATATCGTCGGCTATGGCCCGAATCCGAGGGAATGCATCGATCTTGTGATGGATTTTCCCCTGTGCTTGCTTGGAAATCACGATCAGGGGGCTCTATTCGATCCCGAAGGTTTCAATGCCGGTGCCGAGCGGGCGATTTTCTGGACCAGAAAAATGCTCGAAAGCGGTGAACCGCGCAAGAACGAACACCGTTGGGAGTTTCTGGGAGAACTGCCGCGGATGAAGCGGGAAGGTGATTACCTCTACGTACACGGTTCGGCCCGTAATCCGCTGAACGAGTACGTTTTCCCGGAAGACATTTACAATCAGCGTAAAATGGAGCGAATTTTCGCTTTGGTGGATAAGTATTGTTTTCAGGGACACACTCATATTCCGGGTGTGTTTACCGAAAACCTGAACTTCGTCTCTCCTACGGAGATCAACGAACACTATCAGCTCGGAGAACAGAAAGTTCTCGTCAATGTCGGGTCGGTCGGTCAACCACGAGATGGCGATAATCGATCGTGTTATGTCATTCTGGATCAAGACAAGAAAACGCTGCAATACATACGAGTCGATTACGACTTCGGAAAGACCAGCGCCAAAATCTATGACATCCCCGATCTCGATAATTTTCTGGGCGACCGCCTGAAGGATGGACGGTAACTCGAATGGAACAACGACGTTTCTTGCTCTTCCTGGTCCTCTCGGCCGGCATTCTGATGGTCTGGAATGCTTTCATGGTGCCGAAGATTGCTCCCCCTGCGAATCCACCCGCTCGACAGCAGGCGGCTGACGATAAGTCCGACGACCAAAACGACACTCCCGTCGACAAGCAGGAAGAAAACGTCGGCGGTGAGACAGCGGATACCGATCCCCCAGCCGACGGGGCAGATTCCGGCAAAGCCGACGAAAAAAACGTCGACGTAGCACTCGAAGAGAAAGGGGAGTTCGCACCCGAACAGCGAAAGACCGTTGTCCTTGGGTCCGATGACCCCGCCTCCGGTTATTTCTTTGCGGTTGAATTGACATCGCAAGGTGCCGCTGTTGAAAACCTGAGATTGAATGATCCCCGGTATCGCGATTTGGAAGATCGTCGCAAACCCCTGCAACTTCTTACAACAGTTCCGTACGAAAAGACGGCCTTGCGGACGTTTGATCTGCAATGCGAGTCGTTCGACAAGGCGCTTCAGAAATTCGATACCGACTTGGTGCAAATGGATTGGCAGCTCGAGTCGACGTCTAACGATCCCGATCTGCCGGCCGTCGTCAATAAAGCCGTATTCGCCGCCAGACATCCCAACAACAAGTTAATCCTGAGAAAAACTTATACTGTTGAAAAGGTGGCGCTGGCAGGACGAACTGCTGAAGTCGCCCAGGATAATGACACATCCGGTTTTCTCGTAAAGGTCGATGTCTCCATTGAAAACCTCGGCGACGAAGCACGAGAAGTGGTTTACACGCTGCAGGGGCCGGTTGGCCTGCCACTCGAGAATGCCGACAACACGCGAAAATATCGCGACATTCGTGCTGGAATTATCGACGAAGGTTCAATCGAAGCCAAAACGTTAGCAGCGAAAGCGGTTGCCGACGATGCAGCAGACGGCCAGGTCGAAGAATGGCTTCGGCCTTTTCGTTATGTGGGTGTCGACGTGCAGTATTTCGCAGCACTGCTTGAACCCCTGAATGATCCGATGAAGGATCCCTTAACGAACCGATATTTCGAAAAAGTGACGCCGCAACTGATCCGCCGTGCTTCAACCGTCGAACAAAGTGATCTCAGCATTCTACTGACGTCAGACAAACTCACCATTAAGCCGGCAGAAACCCATACGCATCATCTGCAACTGTACGCCGGACCCAAACGCGAACAACTCCTGATACCCATTGGTGCCGCCGACATTCTCGATTTTGGAATGTTCGGCTTTGTCAGTAAGATCATGGTCGGGCTGCTCAACTGGCTGCACCATTACATCTATGTTCCCTATGGTATCGCGATCATCTTTTTGACCGTAATGGTTCGCGGCATGATGTATCCCCTTTCGATCAAACAGGCCGCCAATGCCCAGCGAATGAAAGAGCTGCAACCCAAACTTGCCGAGATCAAACGTAAGCACGGCAGCGATCGAGAAAAGGCAACACGCGCCCAGATGGAACTCTTTGCCGAGCACAACTACAACCCACTCTCGGGGTGTCTGCCAATTTTCGTGCAGTTGCCGATCTTTATCGGCCTGTACGCGGCCCTCAACAGTTCGGTCGATTTGCGGATGGCATCGTTCCTGTGGGTCGACAACCTGGCTGCACCGGATGCGATGTTTCCGCTGCCGTTCAAGATCCCCTTCGTCGGTTGGAGTGAGTTCAACCTCTTACCGATCATCACGATCATCCTGTTCATCTTCCAGCAGAAAATGTTCATGCCGCCGCCGACCGATAAAGATCAGGAATTGCAGTTCAAGATGATGAACTACATGATGATCTTCATGGGTTTTCTGTTTTATCGCGTTCCTGCCGGCTTATGTGTCTACTTCATCGCGTCGAGTTTGTGGGGCATGGGGGAACGAAAACTCCTCGATCGCCGGAAGCTGACGATGAAGCCGAGCACACCGTCACCTAATGCCAAGAAGAAGGGGGGAGGCTTCTGGTCGAAGATTCTTTCTGCTGCCGATGCCGCTGCCCAACAGCAAAGTACGAAACCGAAAGCCGATTAAGATTTGCGGCGAAATCGCCTGCCGTTGTGAGACAGTTTTTTTAGAGGTTGATTTCAAGCCGACTTCCTCAAATAATGAATAATGAAGTGCAATCTTCAGCTTGCCGATAGTTAATTCACGATTACCATCTTTTGATAGGCACAATGAAGTAAAGGGGGCGACCGGATTCGACTGGGTCACCGTAGATTGGGGTGGCGTGCCGTGGTTGATCAGTTGGCCACGTAAAAAACTGATCAAAACAATAATTGCCAATGAAAAGCACTACGCTTTAGTTGCCTAAATAGCGGCAACTCCGGCCGAGGTATCCCCGCCCGAGGGATCCAACAGCCGGTCGCCAAGTCGGGCTGGCTTCAGGTCAATGTCACCTACGCCTGAGGTAAGAAACGTGGGAGACTGGTTTTGAGCAGGATTCGTCGATTGACCCTGCCGGAACGAGACTCAATCAGTCGAACACGCACGTAGAAGCCACAGTTGAGGGATCACAGGACGCGGGTTCAATTCCCGCCGCCTCCATCTCAAGCCGTCTTACGATCAACGTAAGGCGGCTTTTTTATTGCGCTTACGTCGATTTTCTTGCTGCGAAAGGATTTACGAAAACGCCTCGTGTCAGGTTGTGTGTCAGGTTAGACGCCAAAAGTGTCAGGTAAGCCTGAAGATCACAGTCAGCTAGGCACCTGCGAGTGCCCCAGTTTGGAACCCATTTTCACCAAATTGGAGGCACACCATGCCAGCACGCAGACGAGAACTGAAACCCGATTCCAAAGGGCGATACCGCCCGTACCTCGGTTTCCGAGTGGACTCAGAGGGCAACCGCAAGGAATACCGCTTCAACCTCGGCACAGACAAAAAAGAAGCCGAGCGGCGGATGGAGCGTCTTTACGACCTCCACGACGAGAGCGAACTCGTCGCTGGCGAGATGATCTGGACGCCGTTTGCCTTCCATGCGGCAAAGCTGATCGAGAAGGGCGTCTTCACGATCCCCTACCCATTCCACGAGTATCTCATGCGGGAGGAAGACCCCACCGCCCAATACGCCCAGATGCTTCACGTCGAGCAGCAGAACCACCCGTCTCTGCACGTCATCCCCGCCGAACCAGACTTGTACTCTCACGGCATCAAAGTGAATGGCATGGTCGTACAGGATGAACTCAAGGCGCTGGAAGCAGCAGCACGTTCACTCGGTGTGGTCAGTGCCAATCAGATGATGCCGGAAAATCTCGTGACAGGCACGTTGCACGAGGCATTGGATGTCTTCGGGAAGGTCGTCGTTGCCAAAGAAAACGTCCGGGCTGGTACTGACGGAGAATTGACCCAGTACGGAAACCTGCGGATGGAGCGGATCGCCCGGTTCAAGGAGCGTCACCCAGATATTTCCCTCTCTGCCCTGCACCTTGATGCCTGCACAGACATGGTACGGTACTGGGCAAACCGGCCACCAACCAAAAACCGCAAGACCGGAAAGCTGGATGGTAAGCCGGTCGCTCGAAAGACCGCCGATCACCACATCAAGGAGTTGTTCTGCTTCTTCGGATGGCTCGATGCAACCAGCAAATTCTCATGGATCAAGCCTCGTGGCACAGATCGAATTAACAGACGGATTGCCGAACTGGAGGAGGAGAAGGCCAACAAGCTCTGTGCCGTGCAGAAGGATACCTACTCTGTGGAGGAACTGGCCGAGTTGAACCGACACGCCACGCCGTTAGAGCGGCTTCTGCTCTATGTGGCCCTTAATTGTGGCATGGGAGCAGCAGAGCTTGGGCGACTAAGGGCGAAGGATTTTCTGCTTCATCACAGGCATGAGTTTGCAGATCGCTTGGGATTTGACTCGACAGAGGCGGACAGCTTCATTCGGTTTCTGCGACCGAAGACAGGTGTGTTTGGTGAGTGGTTTCTCTGGCCGGAAACAGTGGAGATGGTCCGCTGGGGATTCGTTCGCTCAAATGAGGTCGGCAGCGAACTCTTGTTCGTCTCCGAAAAGGGATGTCCGTGGTACAACGAGCGAGCGAGCCGAAATCCGCAAGCGAAGTTCACCAATGTTCTCAACAACTTGATTCGGCGCATACGAAAGAGTGAATCACAGTTTCGTCGCTTGGCCTTCGGGACGCTTCGTGACACTCTTCCGAATATGTTGCGACGAAATCACTCCAGCGAAATGGCAAGTATCTGTCTTGCTCATGGTTCAACCTACAAAAGCGATTCCCTTATCGACTGCTATACGGACAAACCGTTCGGTCGCTTCCACGATCTCATGCGGGAGTCTCGCAGCATGGTCGAAGCCATGTTTGATGCTGTTGTAGACGATCCAACGGAGGCTCCGATCCAACAGTACATTCCGCTGAAAGTTCGGGAGCAGATGCGTGCAATGCTCCAAGAGGGGAAGCCAACCGGCGAAATCGCCCAAGGGTGTAGTGTCTCCAAAATGACGGTGTGCCGAGAGCGGAAACGGATCGACTTGTAGCTCCATTAGTTGCTTCTTCCGCAACTCCATTCCTCTGTTTTGACTCAGGGCGACTGCCTGATCTCGCTGGAAATGGACGCCAACAAGGCACCTGCGACACAGACAGAGCAACAACTCCACTATACGGCCCACATCAGAAAGGAGGGCAAACCCCGAGAACCACGCACCTGCTTGTAGCACATGACTAGATGACTGACCGACCTGACCGACCTGATCGGCCTTTCAACCCTTGTAACCCCGGCGCAAATCACGTCGGGGTTTTGTTTTGCCTTCACCGAATCCGCCGTGACCAGCCCTGACTCGCAATGAGCGAACCGTGGCACTCTCCCGGCACGACCAGAAAATGGAGACCAATATGACAACATCAACCGAACCAGCCTCAATTCACACCGCCCTTGATACCTATGCCGAGCATATCGAAAAGGGTTTTGTCTCAGTTGCATCCGCCCACCAACGACTCGCCATCGTGCGGCGACTGAAAGAACACCATGACGACCTTCCTCTGGCTTGTCTCAACCTCGATGCGTGTGTGGCCATGATCGATCTGTGGAGAAGCCGTCCCATCGGTGAGAGGACGCACTTGCCAATCGCCGCCTCGACAGCAAGGACAATACTGTCGGAACTCATTCGCTTCTTCGGCTGGCTCGATTCTTCGCCTCAGTTTACATGGACCGCTCCATCGCATTTCGGACAAGTCTCACGCAAAATACCGAGGCTGCCGAGTGACCAGAGGAAGCTGCGTGAAGTCTTCTCTGCGGAACATTTTCCCGTCTTGTATCGACATGCAACGCCAGTCCAGCGACTCATGCTCTGCCTTGCAATGAACTGCGGTATGGGTGCAGCGGAGATGGGACGACTGAAGCGAAATGACTTCGTTCTCGACGGCAACGGCGAGTGTGCAATCGACCTTCTGCCGGGCGAAGGCATCCTAAGATTCGTGCGTCCCAAGACTGACGTGTACTGCGAGTGGCTTCTTTGGCCGGAAACGGTTGAGGCAGTGAAGTGGGCCATCGTTCGTGCAAGTGAAACAAATAGCGATCTGCTGTTCGTCACTGACGATGGGAATTCAATGTGGAAAGACCAATCAGCAAATCCATCATCGAGATTCACCCATCTCTGGCAGTCCCTTCTCAGGTCTGTCGAGGGATATGGCATTCCACGTCTGCCATTGACGACGGTACGCAAAGGGATGGCAGAGCAGATTCGGAGTGAACACGGTGACGATATCGCACGAGTTTTCCTCGGTCACGCTCAGCAGAGCGACATGTTCAACGTCTCCCCACAATTTCGACGATTGCATGAGGTATTGCGAAGAATCAGATCGTCATTCGCAATGGTTTTCGAAAAGCCGAACTCGTAATCAGCATCGTCCATCCCAATTTTTGTAACCCCGGTGCGATCACACCGGGGTTTCTTTTAACCCAACCCAACCCAGAAAGGCTGGTGCCTGACGACTCCTCTTGGTACATTATTCAACAAGGAGACCAGCACATGAACAACATCACCAATGTTTCAATCAGCGACATCCAGATCGGCAACCGTCACCGACAAGACCTCGGCGACATCGACGGC
>JAQCEJ010000139.1 GCA_027618475.1 Planctomycetota bacterium
GGCCCCTGGGAGCCCGGCGACCGCTGGAATTATTGGTGGGACAACTATCCCGGCCTGACGGCATTCGGCGTGACCACGTGGGCCGTCAATCGCGTCGGCTGGGCTTTCGGATATTCGGACTATTCGAACCCGTATTACAGCGACGGAGGCGATTACGGCGGTTACGATTATTCCGAACCGATGGTGATGATGCCGAATGAAGAATCGCTGGCGGGCGATCCGAGCGAAACGAGTCCTCCGCCCGAAGTAACGAACGAACAGCTTTCGAAATTCGATCAGGCACGTCAACAATTTTTTGCCGGCGACTACGACGCCGCCATGACGTCCGTGAACGATGCGCTGAAGGAACTTCCCAACGATTCAGTCATTCACGAGTTTCGAGCGCTGATATTATTCGCAAAGGGTAATTATCAGGATAGCGCTGCGGTGTTGTATCCCGTGTTAAGCGTCGGGCCCGGTTTTGACTGGACCACCCTGATCGGGTTATATCCCGACGTCAACACCTACACGACGCAGCTGCGCGCGCTCGAAGCGTATCGCGATATGAAACCCGACGATGCTGCCGTGCGGTTCGTACTCGCCTATCATTACACGACGGCGGGGCAAACGAAAGATGCGATTGCGCAACTGACCAAGCTGCTTGAAATCAATCCCAACGATCAGCTCGGGAAGCAACTGCTCTTAGGACTCGACCCCAAAGCCGAGGTTCCCAATCCGGCTCCACAGGTTCTACCTCCCAAACCCGATGCGGCAACCGACGCCAAGGAATATTACGGCAATTGGACCGCGACACAAAATCGAGGCAAGTTCGACATGCAGCTGCAGGAGGACGGCAAATTCTCTTGGAAGTTCGAGCAAAACGGCAAACCCAGTGAAGTCACCGGCGTTTGGACCGTCGACAAAGATGGCGTTCTGGCCCTCGAAATGAACGATGATGGTGTCATGCTCGCCCAAACGATCATTAAAGGGAACTCGCTCGACTTCTATATGCTCGGCGACGACAAAGGCTCCGAGCCTTTGAAGTTCACCAAATAGTGTTTTAAAAATGTACGTGATCGTCAAAGTTGTCCGAGAAGGCATTGGTCGGCACACACCGCGATTCTGTTTTTCCGCGGTGGTGCCGATTTTTGCCGATCGTACAGTGCATGCATGTCGTTAACATCTCAGCGGGTGATCAAACGTCACATCAACGGTGTCCGTTTCGTCACCCGCTGGTTTTTCAACCACGTTGCAGGAACATTGCCATGCGTTTTGTAGTTTCGTTTCTGTTTTGTCTGATGACGGAATACGCTTGCAAAAAGGGCTTGCCATTCTCGCCCGTGGAGGCCGGCATCTCAAACTTGTCCGGCGGGGAATCAATCACGTCGCTACTCAGTTGACCGACGATCCGCGCGAACACAATTGCCGGCCCGCTATCGATTACACCATCAGGTCTGCCGTTGAAGCGTTCAACGGCCCGCTCGTGACGGCGATCCTCACGGGAATGGGACGCGACGGCGCCGAAGGGAGTCGAATTGTTCGCGAAGGGGGAGGAGAAGTAATCGTTCAGGATGCCGAGAGCTGTGCCGTTTTTGGAATGCCCAAGTCGGTAATTTTGGCAGGACAGGCCGATGAGATTGTCCCACTTGCGAAAATTGCAAACGCGATCGAGACCATGGTCCGCCGGTCGATTCGTTAGCGGCGACATCACTCCGAGAAAACAACTGCCGCCGAAATCCCGGCACCAGCCGTCATCCGTGGTGCGATCAATTCTTGAGCCATCCGTCTCGATTACTTTTTGATCAATTGTACGGCGTCGACGATGACATATCCGTCGGTTTCGTCGTTCTTCACGATGATCTTTACGCGATCGGCCTCGTCGAATGTGAATTTTCCCAACGAACGGAAACCCTTGTCGTTGTCTTCCCGTTGATTGATATTGAACGTCGATTCAGCCGTTGACGATACAATCGCCACACGAGCATTTGTCGCACGATTTGGATTCGCCGTGTAATAAACCCGAACTTCATACATTCCGGAATGAGCGATCGGCACGCTGAATTCTGCGCGGCATTCCCCTTTCATGGCGTTGTTGTCGTGCCGATATGCGGTGCCGACGTAACCGTTCACCGACGAACTCTGGCCCCATTCGCCGACGAATATCGCGTCTTTGTCATCGATCACAATCCCTTCGAGTCTGGCGGGATCGATCCCCGGTGTTCGTTTCGGCCCCGTCCATTCGAGAATCTGATCGTCCATCACCAAACGGTCTCGGAGCGACTGATAGTCCACATCCTGGACCGCAATGCCGGCGTCGATGGCCAGCGCAGCCGCTGTCGCAGCCGATTGGCCGAGAACCATAAAGACCGGTTCCATACGAATAGAGCCATACGCGATATGGGAAGCGGAAAGGGAGACCGGGACCAGCAGATTCTTGCACTCGTTCTTCTTCGGCACGATGCTGCGATAAGATATCGGGTACGGGCTGAAGCCTCCAACCTGCACATCCCCTTCGTTCCAGACCCGGCCATCGCGTGCATAGCGTTGCGTATTGTGCGAATCCATTGTGTAGGCGGCGAGCCCGACGGGATCGGCAGCGGTGATGCGGCCCTGACAGTCATGCTGCGTCATCACATAATCGGAAACCATCCGCCGCGCTTCGCGAATGTAAAGCTGATGCGGCCAATTGTCGTTGTCGCGGAATTCATCCTTTGCCATACCGAGGTTCTGAAAATGCTCGCGGACTTCTTTCGGTACACGCGGATGATTGGCGAGCGTCCACATCAGTCCGCTGATGTAAGAAACATGTTCGCGATAAATTCGCTCGCGAGTCGCGTAATCTCCCTCGGGATAATCGTAATTCGCCCCGAGAAAATCGGTACTGATGGCAAAATTGTTGTTGGTGTCGGTCTTACGGTTCGGCATGAATACCGGGTTCCACGGAAACCTCAAATCTCCCGCTTCGAAGTTGCGAAAGAGTAACTCCCAGCGCGACTCATCGTAGTCGTCCGGTTTCGGCCAGGCCCGGCGATTCTCGGGAATGTCGGTCGTACACAAACGGAGATTGTAAGCCTGCACGCGATGATCTTCGGCTCCTTCTTCACCCGGTCCCTCTTCCTGAATCAGTGGCAGCAACCCGCTTGAAGGATCCCCCGGCCTGACAAACGGATCGACCGACTTGATGAACTGGTGATGCGTTGCATTCCTGGTTTGTACGCCATTGAGCGTTTCACCGTAACGGTCATTTCCTTCCCTCCCCACGAAGTACGAGACGCCGGTTTTTGCCAGCAGATCTCCTTCGTAGGTGGCGTCGATAAACATTGTCGCGGCAATCGACTTTCCGCTCTCCATGCGGATCCTGTCAATACGGCCGTTCGTCTTCATGACACCGTTATCAAGATCGAGGCGTTCTTGTAGCAGAACAGGGACATCGGACTGCTCGAGCATCTGTCGATAAACGAATTCAGCGACATGCGGCTCGAACATCCACATGGCCTCATCGTTGCCCTGCCGATTGCTGCGATAGTTCTCGCGTTTCTCCCACGTCCATGCCTCGTCATTCGCATAATATTCGGCGATACGGCGATAAAATGACCGTGACAGACCGCCGATCGCGGCTTTGTTGCCGATATCGGTTGCCCCGAGACCGCCTGCCGTCAATCCGCCGAGATGTTTCGACGGTTCGATCAATAGAACGGTTTTATCCATCGCCTTTGCTTGAATGGCGGCGATGATACCCCCGGACGTTCCGCCGTAAACGACAATGTCATACGGAGGGGGTGTTTCCTGGCCGTTGACCGAAATGGTCGAACCAAACAGCGCCGCAAAGAGAATTGACGTCGTTAATCGAATTCGAGTTTTCACGTCTTGATCCTTCCTCCCTTACCATATGCAAGCGGTTTCGGTCCGAGAACAAGCGGGGAATTTCAATTTGAGGAATTCCAACCCCTCCGGACGCATGCTATTATGCATATCTTAACGTATGGGAACAAAGAATATCGGTATCGGCGTAGAAAACCTGTCTCATCAGGAAAAAATTGGATGATGTGGAAACGAATAATCTCCTGTCTGGCAATCGGCGTATGCGTCCCCCCTGCTCTGGCAGACGAACCCCCCGATTTCAGCAAGATCGGTCGGCCGTTTCTGGAAACACACTGCATCGATTGTCACAGCGGAACAGAACCTAAAGGAGAACTGCGTCTCGATGAATTTCGCGAAACCCCGTCGGTGGTGAAACAGCGAAAAATCTGGGAAAAGATTGTGAAGGTTGTACAGTCGGGAGAGATGCCCCCCGAGGACCGTCCGCAACCCAAGCCTGAAGATGTGGAAGCGTTTGTCGTTCACATCAAGGGGGTGTTTGATGACGCCGACCGGCGTGCTCCCCCTGATCCCGGCCGGGTGACGATGCGGCGACTCAATCGTACGGAGTACCGAAACACCATTCGCGACTTGCTGCTGGTCGACTTCGACCCGACTGAAAACTTTCCGGAGGATGATGTCGGTCATGGTTTCGACAATATTGGGGACGTCCTCTCGCTCTCGCCGCTGCTGATGGAGCGATATCTCGAAGCCGCCGAATCGATTGCAAACCGGGTGATTATGGTAAATCCTCCGGCGCCGGCGCGGCGATATCTTGCCGGCCGGTTTTTGCAACCCAACAATGCCGAGACGTCTCAAGGCCGGTTTCGTTTGCTGGATCCGAATTCGGAAGAAGCCGTACACTCGGGACCATTCATGGCCTCGGGAGATTATTTGAAATTCTCGGCTGATGCGGAACTCATCTTGAGGGCCAACCTGTATGCAGAAACGAATCAGGAAGGTCCGGTGAATGTGGCGTTGTTTCTTATCGGGAAAGACCTCGATGGTCTCGCGACTCCCGAAGATCTTTCTCCGTTTTTGGGTGCCAATGCTCCGAAATTGACCAACGTGAAAATTCTGAAGACATTCGAAATCACGGCACGCGGACCGGACAATCCGCAGCAGATCGAGTTTCCCGTTTATCGGATGGGAAACATCCAGAACGCCGGCGTCGCATTGCTCAAGCCACCTGAAGGACAAGAACCTGCCAAACTCCACATCGAACATATCTGGTCGGAAGGCCCGTTGGAAACGCGCCCGGCATCGCATCTGAAACTGCTGGCGTGCACTCCCAACGTTTCTCAGGCCGATCAAACCCGCGAGGTTCTCACGCGACTGCTGAGACACGCCTACCGACGCCCCCCCTCCTCCGAAGAGCTCGAACGTCTGGCAAAGCACATCGACGAGGCGGTCGCGGCGGGAGAGAAGTGGGAAGCCGGCATCCAGCAGGCATTGCAAATCGTCCTCTGTTCTCCGAAATTTCTTTTTCGTGTCGAACTCGATGATCGTCCGCAAAGTCCCGAGCCCCAACCGCTCGATGAATTCCAGCTTGCTTCACGTCTGTCGTATTTTCTCTGGTCGTCGATGCCCGACGACGAATTGCTCGACCTGGCTGACCAGAATCAGTTGACCGAACAACTGTCTGCACAAGTCCGCCGGATGCTGGCTTCACCCAAGTCGGGCGAATTCGTTAGAAACTTCGCTCTGCAATGGCTGCAGGTGCAACGACTGGAACGCTTCACTCCTGATGCCGCATTGTTTCCCTCGTTTAACGAACCACTTCGAGCGTCGATGCTCAAAGAGACCGAACTCTTCTTCGATTCGGTCATGCGCGAGGATCGCAGCATTTTTGAATTGCTCGACGCCAACTACACCTATTTGAACGAACCGCTGGCACAGCATTATGGGATCATCGATACGAAGGGGAATATCGCCGGTCAGGATCCCGTGGAACCGGGAGGGATGCCGATTACCGGTCCCGAGTTTCAGCGCGTCGACTTGCAAGGAAAAAGACGCGGTGGGTTGCTGACACAAGCAAGCGTACTGACGGTGACATCAAATCCCACGCGGACCTCTCCAGTCAAACGGGGTCGCTGGGTTCTGGAACAGATTCTCGGCGAGCCTCCCCCTCCTCCTCCGCCGAACGTCCCGGAACTGCCAAATGACGAACAAGCGGTCGCCACCGGTTCCCTCAGACAGCGGATGGAAATTCATCGAAAAAATCCCGCCTGTGCCAATTGCCATGCGAAAATGGATCCCATTGGATTCTCTCTGGAAAACTTCGATGCCATCGGAAAATTTCGCTTGAAAGAGGGTGAGTTCGACGTCGATGCCACTGGCGACTTTCCCGATGGAACGACATTTACCGGGCCGGACGGATTAAAGGAAATACTGTCTCAGAAAAATGAATTGTTCGCCCGCTGTCTCGCCGAAAAGATGTTGACATATGCACTCGGTCGCGGTTTGGAGTATTATGATAAACGGGCGGTCGACAAGATTGTCACCGGACTGGCCGCGGAGGAATACAAATTCTCGGCCCTGGTGACAAGCATCGTAACCAGCGAACCATTTCGCCTGAGACGTGGCGGCGACGCATCGGAGTAGATTATATTTATCGAAATCGTGCGACCTAAATCCATTGATCACGCTACAGACAGATCACAGGAGTCATTATGGTTTTTCCTCGTCAACTTTCACGACGTACGGTGATGCGTGGTTTGGGTGTCTCGGTCTCATTGCCTTGGTTAGAGGCGATGGGTCCGCTGGCAGCCTGGTCAGAAGACGCGGCACCGGAAAAATCGGCTCCGAATCGACTCGCTTTTCTCTACGTCCCGAACGGCGTCAACATGGTCGACTGGACGCCCCAGCAAGAAGGGACCGACTTCGAATTGCCGGCGTTGTTGCAACCGCTGGCCGACGTTCGCGACAAACTGCTGGTTTTGACCGGCCTGACGGCCGATAAAGCACGTGCGAACGGTGACGGCGGGGGAGATCATGCTCGCGCGCTGGCTGCTTTTCTCACGGGGGCCCAACCGCGCAAAACCGATGGGACAGACATCCGCGCGGGGATCTCTGTCGATCAGGTGGCGGCTTCGCGACTGGGAGACCAGACCCGACTTCCTTCATTGGAAATCGGTGCAGAACCGGGAGCGATGGCCGGCAATTGCGATTCGGGTTATAGCTGCGTCTATTCCTCAACGATGTCGTGGCGATCGGCCACGCAACCGTTGCCCAAGGAAGTGAATCCTAAACTTGTCTTCGAACGATTGTTTTCGAGCACCCCGAGCGCAGAAGTGGCACGGCGGGATGCACGTCGCAAAAGCATTCTGGATTTTGTAAGAGAAGATTCGAAAGATCTTACGCAAAAATTGGGTGCAGGCGACGTTCGTAAATTGGACGAATACTTCACGGCTGTCAGAGATATCGAACTTCGCATCGAGCGTTCCGAAAAACTGCCTCCGATTCAGGCTCCCGATTATCCTGTACCCGAGGGCGTACCTGCCGATTACGCCGAACATTTGCGGTTGATGGCCGATCTGGTGACGCTGGCATTTCAGGCCGATGTGACGCGGGTCGTCACCTTTGTGATGGCCAATGAAGGCAGCAACAAGCCGTATCCCTTCATCGACGTACCGGAAGGCCATCACGACCTGTCGCATCATGGCAACGACGAGGCCAAGAAGGCGAAAATTCGCCATATCAATTTATTCCATATGCAACAGTACGCGTATCTGCTCGACAAATTGAACAAGACTCCGGAAGGGGATGGTACGCTTCTCGATCATGCGATGCTGGTCTACGGCAGCGGAAACTCCGATGGCAACGCACACAATCACGACGATCTCCCTATTCTTCTCGCCGGTCGGGGTTGCGGTACCTTGCCGACCGGTCGGCATGTGCGATACGCCAAAGAAACGCCGCTGACCAACCTTTGGCTCACTCTGCTGAACCGTATGGAGATCAATGTGGAGCGGCTCGGCGACAGCACGGATGAACTGCCACTGACGATCGGTTAGAACTGGTTTCATAACCCGGTTGGCGACCGAATAGACGTCCAAATAGTCCTAAATGCTCGATGTCCAGAACGTTATGATCCTGCTACCGCCACCTATTTCAACTTGAAGCACACGACTTCATCATCATCGCGGATGTATCCACGTCCGTTCGCAATACTCAGCGATTGACGTGTCTTGCCGAATAATTTCGCCCGGCCCAGTTCCTCAAATTTCTCCGGCGTCGCTTTGACCAGAACGAGTTCGCCCTCGATGGTGGTGATCCAGAGTTTACCGTCGGCCAGCACGAGATTTCCTTTTCCGAATCGCTTCTGCTGCCACACCGGTTTCCCCGTTTCGACGTCGATACAACTCAAATGTGTGACAGGACCGGCGGCACCGACGTTGTCGAAACCGTAGAGGAAACCCTCTTTTACGACCGACGTTTGCCATTCGTTGCGCATCACACTCTTACTGTTGAGTGAAGCCCAGCGTTCCGTCGCCTCATACGCTCCGTTGTTCGGCTTGATATCAAGCATGACACAACCATGATTCTCGCCGGACGAAATAAAGACGTCACCATTCACGGCGATCGGCGTCGCGGTGTTGCATGCATAGTCGGTTTTGAACGGATAGCTCCATAAGGTCTCGCCCATTGAGGGATCGATTCCGACCGCCTCGTCACCCGTGATGCTGACGACCTGTTCTTTTTTATCGATGTGAAGCAGAGTGGGCGACGAGTATCCGGCGGGGCCCCTTCCCGCTTTCCACGTCGGTTTACCTGACTTACTATCGAAGGCCGCGATGGTCGCATCGGCGGCTCCAACGTGAACAACGACTTGCCCCTGAACGACAAGCGGCGATGAAGACATCCCATAATCGGAAGGCTCGGCGTTGAATAGCTCCATCGTATCGACCTGCCACACGATTTCCCCCGATTTCTGATCCGCCGCACACAAAATTCCGTCGCCGGTGTACATGTAAACGATCCCGTCGTGCAGTGTCGGGGTCGCTCGGGGGCCGTCGCCCATGGCATTTTCGTAAACGTCTCCCAACGGAGTTTGCCAGACTGTTTTTCCGGTTTCTGCATCCAGCGCCACGAGCCATTGTTTACGGCGATCGTTCCAGCACGTCACGGCGAGCCCATCGGCGACGGCAACGGCGGACATCCCCACTCCCCCGGAAACACGCCACAGTTCTTGTGGTCCCGATTCAGGGATTTCATCGAGCAAGCCGGTTTCAGTAGACGTACCGTTGCGTGCCGGCCCCAGAAATTGCGGCCAATCGGCGGCACACGCAACGGCGGACGAGAACGCGACCACAAACAAAACAAGCGTCGAGAGAAAAAGTCGAGAGTTCATCAAGAGCCTCCTGCATTTGGACGAACGGGCGACATCGAAGTCATATCTCAGTACGAACGAAGTGTAGCTGCATTCTCCGAGGATTGACACCTCAATAAGAAGTCCCTCGTTTTGTGCCGACGGTTATTCCCGAGACACCGTATCGCTTGGGATTTCGTCGATAATGCCATCCATTCGACAATGTGAGCACTCCGCCAGGCTATGGTGATGAGACCGGAAGTTGATCGCGGATCTGCCAGCTCTCGTCGAAAAAGTCTGCCATCACTACGCGTCCAGCCGAGAGTGAGTCTGGAGGTTGAGACAAATCGATGATAGCCCAGTCGGGTAACTTCGGATTTTGCAGGGAATTGGTCCGGTCGTGCCCTTCACGAAACGTCGGTCCGCTGTTGATGACGACATAACGGTTGGGTGATTCCGGATTGGGATAGATCATCATCAGCATATGCTGGTCGGCTGGGAGCTGAACTCCCCCTGCGGATATCGCATCGGCCGTCCACACGATCGGCAACCGTTCGGCAATTCGGCCAAGAACGCTATTCGCCGCCGGATCGCCCCACAATACGAGATGATAACGGTCGAGATCGTCATCCGTCACTTCGCTGTCACGTTTGATGCGTGCCTTGCCGCGGAAGAGAGCCTGCCAGCGATCGAGAAAGTGGGACTGCTCGAAATCGACCCATTTCTGAACGGCCGCGTGACGGCACTCGCCCGAAGGGAGAACCACCAGAAATGGATCCAGAAATGCATCGTCGATCGGCCCCTGCAATCCCGGCCTTTTGGCCAATACTTCAGCACGGGGACTGCCGTTTTTCCATTGACCATTTTCCTTCACGAGCCAAATCATCGGCTCACCGGTTTGTTTATCCTTCACGGCCGGTACCTTTAATGTATCCCCGTCGATGATCACAGCAACTCGATTGGAAAGAGCGTCTGGCGAAAGTCGCAACGCGGAGACGTTTTGCGTAGTTACATGCAAGGTGTCGTCTGCCATTCTCTCGGCGTCGACGCGCGTATCGGCCCAATGGTTTTCGAGCCGCTGCACGTTAACCCAATGAACGCGATGATAGCGAAGTGTCCGCGTCTGCAATGCAACGTGTCGAGGCGAAATATCGAGGCCGCGATCGCATTCGGTCTTCAATTCCTTCAGAATCGCCGCCAGAGTCTCAGGGTGATACTGATGTCCCATACCGGGACCGATGAGATGGTTCAACATTCGTCCTTCGGTGGCGAACGCTTCTTCCATAACACGGGCGGCCTGGATCTGTTTATCGTTTTCGCCGCTGTAGGCGATCACAGGTAGATTGAACAGATTTCTGACATAGGCCGGGACGTCATAGACGCCCCAGAGATCTCGCTCATACCATGAGACGGTATCGGGATCGATGTTCTGATAGCGGGCGGTTTCAGCAAAACCGGCCCCGGGACTTATCGCGACCCAGCGGTCTGCGTAATGGGCTCCCAGATGCCAACAGCCGGCTCCCCCCATCGAAAATCCCATCAACACGATACGTCGACGATCGATGTTGTATTGAGCAGCCACATGTTCGATTGATTCGAGTACATCGATCTCGCCTGCCGACTTGAACCCCACGCAATGCCTTCCAAATGGATGCAGCACGATGGCATCAGATGGAGTGATATAACCCTTTTGTGATTGACGCTGGTGGAGAAATGCCATGTTGGTCGCCTGATCCCCCCGTCCATGCAGCCAGACATAGAGCGGCACCGGATTGCTCAGATCGAGATCATCGGGAATGACCAGCCCATAAGGTTGAACCGAATCGTCAATCGCCGAACGATAACCGCGCACGATCAAGCCACGCGAATCGACCCAGGGAGATTTTTCTGCTTGCAACGCATCCAGTCGAGCGGACGCCGCGTCGAGCAATGCCAACGCCCGATCGGCGTCTCCCTCACTGTAGAATTCGTCATGCAAGAGGGCCAATTCAACGGCGTCCGTAAAGATTTCGATGTCCGGTGCCAGGGGATGGTTCCTGATCACAGATGAAATCTTCTGAAGTATGTTCAAGCGATTCTCGATTTTCTCATGAATTCCCACATCCAACGGAATTCCCACGGGAGGCAGTACGCGAGCAATCGGAGGAATCGGTTCGTCAAACGCTGTCACACCATTTGCAAACAAGATAACGGCGACGATTTGCATGCCAATAATCGTTCGAATGTGGATTGTCATCATCACCTTCCCGTAAAACTGATCTCTGATGGAGCAATAAATGCTCACTTCATTACTTCTGTTCGTCCGCAGCGGTCTCGATCATTTGTCGTTCGATCCAATCTGCCGATTCGGTACACGTCCAGGCCCAGCGTGGAGTCGTGTGTCCTTGTGGTTCACTGATGACGAACAGATCGACAAGCGCGGGCTTTCCCATTTCCAAAGATGTAGCTGTCAGTCGCCGGGCCAATGCTACGGTGCGATCGGTATTCACCCGGTCATCGCGGTCACCAATAATCAACCACACGCCCTTGCCGGCGAGTCTTTCGGCCTGATGCTCCAAAGCGAGTTGATCGACAACCACTTTGTTTTTTACGTCGGTGAATTCGCGAAGGTCTGTCAAATCGGCAACCGGCGCTATGGCGGCGACGCACCGAATACGAGGCTCAGCCGCCGCAAAATGCGTCGCCATGAAACCACCGCGAGACGTTCCTGTGACTGCGATACGTTTCGTGTCGACCCAGCCGAGATCGACCAGATGATTGAGTACATCGCTGAGCCGTTGTGTCGCCTCGGTAATGGGATTGTCCCCGTTTTCGAGACGGAAGCGCCATCCGGCGATTCCCTCCGGTTCCCCCTCCCGCTGTTCCTGCCCGTGACACGGAAGGTCGATCGAGACGCAGATATACCCCTTTTTCGCAAGCTGATTCCCCGACATGCGAAAATAATCGCTACCCAACGTTCCCTCGATTGAACTGCCGAGAACAAACAACACCGGCGACGGTTCTTTGGGGGATGACGGCCAGATTCCGAAACGAATGCCCTCTTTTGTAGTCAGCACTTCGATCGGCGTTTCTTTCTGATCCTGAGCCATCAAGGGCAGAGCCGCCATGAGAATCAATCCCAGGCAAAGCACGTGTTCTCGATTACGCTTGCAGATTGTCATTGCAGACTCCCATTTACATATAGACTGTATCAGTATTCAATACGTTTCAATGAAATCAAAAATCCATACTACGGTTGGATTTTTTCCGCGTCAACGAATCTAGAATCAGCCATCAGGGCGATCGCCTTTTTCACAATATCCCATCCACTCAGGGTGGCGGGGGCGCACCCAGTATTGTTCGG
>JAQCEJ010000140.1 GCA_027618475.1 Planctomycetota bacterium
GACTTCCGTGTCGTGCTCATCACCGAACATCAACAGATTTCTTGAGATAAGTCAATAACAGGCTCTAGCCTTTCTTATTTCCGAACCATGGCACCGTCATCATCGAGCGGAAGCCTGGATTGGATTCGAGATGGTCGCAAATTAATTGTTTTCTAACGTCCTTGCCCGAACTTCTCGCCTCCTACGACGTGTTATTTCCAGTCGCTGTTCCCGGGACTCATTTCCGCGGAGCACATGGTCGTGTCTGGCAATCGACACCATTCTGTCGAGAAAAACGTTCGGTTTCTGGTGACTCACAAGGTTGATGGAATGGGTCTCATTCCTTCCCGCTCATCGAATACCGCAACGGACTTCCTGTAGATGGCTTGATCTCCAGTTACGTTCCAATCCTGTTTTGAATAGTCAGTTCGAAAATCGCAGCACAGGGCTGGCGTTCTTTGAATAGCTATCGGATGGGTGAGATGGGAGTTTTTATCGATTTTGTAAATTTGGGAAAAATACACGAATTGGGGATTGCTCCTGATCCGATGGTACGTCTTGTGACATTTGATGAGGTTAAATCGATTGCTCCCACCCGATCCGTCATGTTGTGTATCTTCGATACGCAGAACCGGTTTTACTCCAAGTGACATCATATCATCGAACAGCTTTCGAGCGGGGCTTCGCACTTCCTTCCGGAGGCGGTGAAATTGGCTCATCAGGTCGATTGGGAATAACCGATGGGATCGTTAGATGTAGGCAAGAACGTCTCTTAGCCCTTCGGTTATTCACCCCCCGATCACGATCGCCCCGGAAAAATTGTCATGTCCGCTACGGATTCACTTTTCCATCAAGCGATTCAGGTTCATCAGGCTGGTCGATTCGACGACGCGGCGGCACTCTATCAACAAATTCTGGCAACCTCTCCGCACAGTCATAGAGCCTGGCACCTGCTGGGGGTCGCCGCGTATCAGGCACAAAAACCTCAAGAAGCGATCGAATGCATTGGTACCGCGATCGGATTGTGCGAGACCGAGGTGACGTATCATCGTCATCTGGCTGCCGCGTATGTCGTATTAGAAGCCTGGACCGATGCGCGACACACCCTCGAAACCGTCAACCGCCTTGCGCCCGGCGAATTCGAAACCTGTTTGCAGTTAGGGCAGGTGCTTACGCGACTGCACGACTGGGATGAAGCGGCAAACTATTTGGAACACGCCGTCAAACTTTCCCCGCAACAGGCAACGGCCTGGCAAGAATTGGGCCGGGTTCGCGAACACCAGGGACGGTTACACGAGGCACGATGCGCCTGGAAGCAGTCATTGCAACTCGTTCCGTCGAATCCCTCCGCGTGGAATCAGCTTGGCACACTTTGGCAGGCAGAGGAGCATTTTGCCGAAGCACTCGACTGTTATCGTTCGGCATTAGAAAGGGATCCCCATTTTGCCGCCGCCTGGGCGAATTGTGGATCGGTCTGTCAACTTCTGGGAAACACCGACGAGGCGGCGAACTACTATGATCGGGCGCTGCTCATCGATCCGCGGCATCTCAACGCCTGGAACAATCGGGGGGTGATTCTGAAACATCGAGGTGCGTTCGACGAAGCCCGGGCCTGCTTCGACCGCTGTCTGTCGATTCAATCCGATTACGCCGACGCGCACTGGAACCGTTCGCTGATCACCCTGCAACAAGGAAACTTCCGCGACGGCTGGGACGAATACTCGTGGCGCTGGCGGACTCCGAGTTTCGGAGAACCGACGACGAACTTTCCTCCGTGGGGTGGTCCTGCAACGAACGCCGGTCATGTCTGGATATTCGCCGAACAAGGTCTGGGAGACGAAATTCAATTCGCCGGCTGTTTCGCCGATCTGGTTGCGCAGAACATTCCCTGCACGATCGAATGCGACAGGCGATTGCGATCGATCTTCGAGAGGTCGTTTCCGTCGCTGCGATTTGTCTCTCGTCCTGTCGAGGCAGATATCGTTCACCAGCTACCGGCAGAGACCGTACAAACTCCGCTCGGCGACTTACCGAGATGGTTTCGATCCGACGAACCATCGTTTCCGAGGCACCAGGGTTACCTCGTCGCCGACGCAACGTTGCGAACGCATTGGCGCGAACGGTTAAACAAAGACCGCGACGCGTTCCACATCGGAATATCATGGCGAGGGGGAAAAGACCCGATCGCCCGTCAGCAGCGATCGACCACGCTCTCCGACTGGGCCGGTCTCTTTCAGCTTGAAGGAATTCGCTGGTGGAATCTGCAACATGGCTCATGTCGCGACGAATGGGAAGCGTTCTGCAACGCGAACGACTCGACGGCGTTCTCACCTACGCCCCAGTTCGATCCGCTGCACGACCAGGAATCGCTCGCCGGGCTGATCGCCGAACTCGATCTGATCATCTCGATCGATAACGCCGTGGTGCATCTTGCCGGCGCGCTGGGACGTCCGACCTGGGTATTGCTGCCGGAGGTCTCCGACTGGCGCTGGTTGCTCGATCGAAACGACTCCCCCTGGTATCCAAGTCTCCGGCTCTTTCGACAAACGCGATCGAACGATTGGAGCGACCTCTTCCGCCGCGTCGCGTCGCTGCTGTCGGAACGTTCGATTATTTAAATGCCAGATCGTCGGGCCGCGGAAGTTCGTCGAGCGAACCGATGCCGAACAGCGAAAGAAACCGAGGCGTCGTGTGATACGTCAGGTCTTTGGCATTCTTGCCGCGAATGACGGCGATCAGTTCGCGACGGACAAGTTGATTGAGCAGGTTCGAGACATTCTTCTTACCGCATTCTTCGACTTTGTCGCGATGGATCGGCTGCTGATACGCCACGAGCGCGAGAACTTCCAGAGCATCTTGCGACAGGCGAACTTCTTTAGGGCCAAAGCCGAAGACGCGATGCCGAATTTTTTCGAATTCGGGTCGCAGGGTGAGTCGATGCCCCCCTTCAACCAGTTGAATTTCGTAAGGCCGGTTCTGCGCCAGATAATGCCGGTTGAGGTCGTCGATCTGCTGTTCGATATAGGCGTTTTCGTACGATCCCTTAAACAGACTCGCCAGCTTCTTCGTCGTCAGCGGTCCTCCGCCGACGAATAAGGCCGCCTCGATCACATGCCTCGGCGTGAGGGGCGACCCCGGCGAAAGTTCGGGAACATCGGAATCCCCGGTCAACGTCGCAGCATCGGCAGGACGTCTTGAATGCCGCGTCGCATCCCCCTCCTCGTGCAAACCCCATTCGGACATCGGTGCCGACGTGTCGTCCTCGGTCTCCTCCGGGACGCTAGAGATGGCATCGTCGTGTGTCTCATCGCGGGAGGGAGCGGCGAGCATGTCACCGGTCGTCGGTTCATCATCCGTGGTTCGTGCGGAGCCCTGATCGACATCAGAGGTCGCCGTCGCGGTGGTTTCGTCCGCCTCCAATTCGTCGGAGACCGACTGGTCGACTTCTTCGAGCACTTCCAGCGCCCGGCGATAGGCCTCTTCCAGATCGTCCGCCGAAAAGTCGTCTTCAAGCGGAAACAGTTCGTCAGCCGAGAGTTCCCCGGCGGCGAAACCGTCGGCTTCATCGAACAGGCCCGACGCAAATTCGTCTGCGGCTGACGATTCGTCGTCAAATTCAGAGGGATCGTCAGGTAGATTCATATTCGAAGTACGGATCGTCTGTTGAAAGGTCGCTTCGACCGCAAGTGGATCAGGTTTATCATTCGCCGGCGGGAGTATACCGGTAATCCGAAAAACAGCTCAAGGCGACCTTCGAGACAGGGGAAGTGCCTCCGATAAATGGTGGTGGTCTCCGGCCCGAAGGGCCAGCCGTTCCTATAGCCAGGTCCGCAAGGGCCTGGTCCATGTGGTGTGTAGAAATGTCTTGAAGGCCCAACGGGCCGGCCATTCCATTAGCGATCGGTGATGAGCTAAGAATATCGACGAACGGCCGGCCCGTTGGGCCTATAGACAGTTGACGTGTGGCCTTATCCCCGGCCCTGCGGACCGGGCTAGATGAAGTGCTGGCCCTTTGGGCCGGAAAACAGGGGGACCACCATTTCACAAATGTACCCAGGCAGGGGCGATTCGCGCGAACCTGCTTGACGCGCATTGGCATTTTCTGAGAGAGTACATAAGCGAATGTTGATGCTACGGGAGTGTCGCGTTCCGGCCATGATGACGAAGTCTGCTTGCATCGACGAACATCAAAGGAATTCCGCTTCATGAAGAACCTCACGCAGATTCTGCTCGCAGTTGCCCTCGTTTCACTTTCGACCATACGCACAACCGCCGAGGAAATCAAAAAGCTCGCTGCGGTCGTCACGGTTTATCACACGAATTCGCATGCCGACGTCATCATCGGGCGTGTCGTGCTGGGGAATCAGCTCGACGGATCGGAACCATGGCCCGGACTCGAAATCGTTTCTCTTTACGCCGATCAAAAAGTCGACAACGATCCCGGCGTCGCCTTGTGCGAGCAGCACAACATCCGCCAGAGTCAGTCGATTGCCGATGCCCTGACGCTCGGAACCGGTGAACTCGCCGTCGACGGCGTATTAATGATCGGCGAACATGGCCGTTACCCCGACTCGGTCTACGGTCAGACCGAGTTTCCGAAAAAGCGATTCTGGACCGAGATTGTTTCTGTCTTCGAAAAATCGGGACGTGTCGTCCCCGTCTTTTCAGATAAACATCTCTCGCACGACGGCCCCGAGGGGCGCGAGTTTTACGACGCCATGAAACGATTGAACGTCCCCTTCATGGCCGGTTCGTCGATTTCATCCGCATGGCGGGTTCCCGAAATCAACACCAGTCCCGATAAAAAACTGTTGAAGATTTACTCGATCGGTTACGGCGGCCACGAACCATACGGCTTCCATTCGCTCGAACAACTGCAATGTCTCGCCGAACATCGCCCCGGCGGCGAGACCGGTCTCAAGTCGGTGCGCGGCCTCAAGGGAGAACAGGTCTGGCAAGCGGGACGCGACGGGGTCTTCGACATCGACGTCATCAACGCTGCCCTCGCTGCACAGCCGAAAACAGAAACGGTGACATGGGATAAACTCCCCACACTCGTCGCCGAACCCGCCGTGATGATTCTCGAATACGAAGACGGCCTGCAAGGTGCCATGTTTATGCTGAACGGAGCGGTCGCCGAGTTCACCACCGGCTGGCGCGACGAAGCCGGCGTGCAGGGGGTGTGGTCGAAGCTCGAAGAGAACCGCCCGTTCCGCCATTTCGGCGTGTTGCTCGAAGGGATCTCGCACCTGATGCACACAGGAAAACCGGCCTGGCCTGTCGAACGCACCCTCCTCACCACAGGAGCCCTGCACGGCGGCTTCCTCTCCTGGGCAAACGGCGGAGAACCGGTTGATGTCACGGCATGGAACGTCCCCTATCAAAGCGAATGGACCTGGAAAATGCCGGGGGTGTTTCCTGAGTGAGGTCATCATCGCATCCCGGGTGCCCCCGTTAACTTTCAATCCGTTTCCAATCGTTTTGGGTGGCACCGATGAAATCGGTGCGGCGTAGCCGTTGGAGGCTGGGGATCAAGCGATCTTATTGATGGGGACGCCCGCACGCCGTCTGTTCTTATCTCATACCATGACGACGAACTCTTCGTCCATCCGTTGCCTGTTGAAGACGTCTGATTCACCGGTCGTCCGTCGATGAGCAGCCTCTTACGGCTGAGCCGCCCTGATTTCATCAGGGCCACCCGCGAATCGAAGAAAAATCAGCAAATCATCAATCTTCGAAAAATCGCTGATTGCCTGACAATTTTCTTGAGGTCAGCATTTCATAGCGGCAAAATCAAAGGTGCAGATCAGACTCGATCGCATTTCTTTCGCGTCGAGGGCTTTGTGTTCCCCAGGTATTTTTCCACAAAGGAGAAGCCACTATGAATCGTCTGCTTCGCTCGGCGTTATTGTCGCTCGTCGTGGGTGGTCTGATCTTTGCCGGCTCTCGCTCGGCCCGGGGGGGTGAGATTGATGCCGGGGAATTCGATTGGCTGCATGTCATTCCCGGCGAACACTCGTGGGTGGTTGTCGATTTTTCGACGTTTGGCGGAGGAGAAATCCCCGTCAGCCTGATCGGTTCGCCGTTTCCGTCGCCGCTGGTGCCGGGGACGAATACCGACACGATCGTGGAACGTCAGACCGGATTGCTGGCTGGTGAAACGGGACCGATCGAAATCGAAATCGTGGCGTTACAGTTGAGAAGCGTTGAACCGGTTCCGGTCGCCGACAGTTTCTTCGATGTGTTTGTCCAACTCGATTTCGGAGGACCAACATCAGACGGAACGGTCGACATTACTCAGCATAACGATCCGGACGGCGGCACGTTCGATTCGTTTTTCGACATCTTCGTGACCATCACCCTCAATGAGCACGCGGGATTCGGTTCGGGACACGAAGTTCAACAGCGACAATTCACGTTGCAGTCGAACAACGGTCAATGGTTTCATTCCGACCTCACGGACTTTTACATTCAACCCTTCATCGTAAGTGATGGCAGCGACATCGAACTGTTGCTGGCCCCCGCGCAGGCGATCATCCCCGAGCCAACGTCGCTGGCATTGTTATTAACCGGCGGGCTGGGATTGTTGATCTATCGCCGCAAGACGCGAGTGGTGTGACGGGTCGCGATTGTTGAACTCGACAGGCCGGTTGGCGCTGTTGAATGGTTCTGCATCAGCAGTGTTCCTGTCGATTTCTGAGAAGAAGCACTGCTGACCCAAAGCTGTCAGCAGTGGCACGCGACGGGGTACGCTCAATTTCTACGTTATAACTGCCGTGCATCATCGCCAACCCGCCGGCAATACTCAAGATGGATTCTCTCCGCGTATCACCGCCAGAATTCGCTCCAACTCGTTCGGTACGACGACCGTGTGGTTGGCGAAGGGGGTTGATGTCACGCCTTGTGCTTTCAGCATGTCGGTTGCTTGATCGGAGGACGAGAAGTCTGCCGTGTGGTAGGCGAGCGTTGTGTCGGGGTCTTTCAGGCCGTGGCCGGTGAGGATGCAGACGACGCGGTCGCTGGGGGCGATGACCCCTTCCTCCCGCAGCAGTTTGGCACCGGCGACGCTGGCTCCGCTGGCGGGTTCGCAGCCGAAGCCCCCTTTGCCGACCATCGCTTTGCCGTCGAGAATCTGCTGGTCGCTCACCTCGCGAACGACGCCGTTGGTGACGTTGAGCGTTCGCAGCGCTTTCAAAAGATTGACCGGACGGTTGATCTGAATCGCCGTTGCCAGCGTGTTCGCCTTCCGCTTGGCGGCGGTCATCTGCTCGTAGAACAGGTCCATCGCTTTTTGATTCGGCAGACCGTCGTTCCAGCGGATGCGCTGTTTCTCGTACAATTGATACAGCGTATTCGCCCCTGTGGCATTGATGACGGCGAGGCGGGGAATGCGGTCGATCAGACCGAGATGCTTCAGTTCGAACAGCGCTTTGCCGAAGGCGCTTGTATTGCCGAGGTTACCGCCGGGGACGACGATCCAGTCGGGAGTTTCCCAGCCGAGTGATTCGAGGATGCGAAAGATAATCGTCTTCTGTCCTTCGAGTCGAAACGGGTTGACGCTATTGCACAGATAGATGTTTTCTGTGGCGCAGATTTCTCTCACCCGGCTGAGAGCGTCGTCGAAGTCACCGGCGATTTGAATCGTCTGAGCGCCGAGGTCGAGCGCCTGCGAAAGTTTGCCGAACGAAATTGTTCCGCTGCCGACAAACACGACCGCGCGAAACAGGCCGGTGCTGCTGGCGTAGATCGCGAGCGAGGCGCTGGTGTTGCCCGTCGAAGCACACGCGGCGATTTTCGCACCGACCATCCGCGCATGCGTCGCGGCGGCGGTCATGCCGTTGTCCTTGAAGCTGCCTGAGGGGTTGAGTCCTTCGTATTGCAGAAACAGATTTCCGTTGTCGATCCCCACGTACCGGGCGAGAACGTCGGACGAACGGAGGATCGTCTGTCCCTCGCCGATGGTGACGATTTTGAGGGGATCGGCGAACGGCAGCAGTTCGCGAAAACGCCAGACGCCGCTGACATCGAGCGGATGGTGTCTCTGGCTCCAGCGGAGTTCGAAGTCTTTGAGCGATTTGGGAACGTTGACGCGGTTCCAATCGTAATTGACATCGAGCAGCCCGCCGCAACGGTTGCAGGCGGTGAGCGTTTCGTCGACACCGAACGTCTGACGGCACGTCGGTGTGATGCATTCTTGAAAAGCGTAAGCGGAGGAAGTGGGAATGAAATTGCTCCTGTGTCGGTTTCTGCGTGAAAGATCTAAAGCGACATTTTCCCGAGTGGAAGGGGTTCTCGCAACGTCAATCGGGTGTTGCAGAAAGAAGATTGTGAACAGAGAGTCGTGTGTGAATAACTCGACTGGAATGAATCGTCCGGAGTGGACTGACGCGGAACCCTTGCGGACCCACTGACTGAGGGATAGCATCGTCTGAAACGATCCGTCGAGGCCAAATCTATCCTGTGGAGTCACTTTCATGCCGCTTGCCCCCAACGAACCGAATCGCGTGTTGCAACAGTTTCTGCAGGCTCAGGGACTGGCGTTGCACGAGCATGATGAACTGCCGAAGTCCAAAGACGAATGGACCGCGCGAAAACAACAGATTCGCGAAAACCTGCAAAAATCATGGGGGCCGTTTCCGAAAGAGAAATGCGATCTCGAACCCGAGACGCTCGGCGTGATCGAACGGGACGGCTATCGCATCGAAAAGGTGGTCCTGCAAACCCGGCCGGGAATTCACATGACGGCGAACGCGTATGTTCCCGCCGGTAGCGGAAAACGTGCAGCAGTGCTCTGCGTGCATGGCCACTGGAAGGGGGCCAAACAGGATCCCGTCGTGCAGTCGCGCTGTATCGGACTCGCCAAACTCGGATTCTTCGTACTCGTCGTCGACGCCTTTGGTGCCGGCGAACGGGGATTGGGAAAAGCGCTCGGCGAATATCACGGCGAGACGGTCGCATCGACGTTGTGGCCGACCGGACTGACGCTCGCCGGGTTGCAGGTCTACGACAATATGCGGGCGGTCGATTATCTGCAATCGCGGCCCGAGGTCGATCCCGAACGGTTGGGAATCACCGGCGCGAGCGGCGGCGGAAATCAAACGATGTACGCCGGCGCATTCGATGAGCGTTTCAAGTGCGTCGTGCCGACCTGTTCGGTCGGAACCTATCAGGCGTATCTGCACGCGGCGTGCTGCATGTGCGAAATGGTGCCGAATGCGATGGCCTACACCGAGGAGTGGGGCATTCTTTCGCTGGTGGCTCCGCGCGGGCTGATGGTCACCAGCGCCACAATGGATGCGTATCAATTCTCGGTCGACGAAGCCAAAAAGTCGGTCGCCGCTGCGAAGCAGGTCTTCAAATTGTTCGGCAAAGAGAACAACGTGGCCCATACGATTGTTGAATCGCCTCATGCGTATAATCAGCCGATGCGCGAAGCGATGTACGGCTGGATGACGCTGCATCTGAAAGGGGAAGGGGACGGCTCGCCGATTCCCGAACCCGAAATCGCCCCCGAAGAACCGGAAGTGCTGCGCTGTTATCCGGGAGAGTCGCGGCCGGCGAGTTTCATCACGTTGCCGCAGTTTGCCGCCGATGTCGGAAAGTCGATTCTCAATCATAAGCGCCTGCCGCAACACCCCGAAGAATGGGACGCCCAACGGCTGATGAAGTTGCAGGCATTATCGCACGGTCTGTTGGGTTCGTTTCCCGAAGCCACAAAACTCGAACTGGAAGTATCGGCGACCGACGACGACCACATTCAACGTATCGAATTCGAAACAGAACCCGGCTTGAGGCTGCAAGCTCATTACCGCATTCCGGGGGATGCACCGGTTGAGCGGGCTGCCATCATCCTGAATCAGGACGGGGCCGCCGCCGGTGCAACGAGCGAATGGGCTTCGCTGCTGGTTGAAAATGGCTGGGGCGTACTCGCCGTCAGTTTGCGGGGCACGGGCGAGACGGCGGTCGCCGGCGACCAGATCGGCAGGGCTCCTGATCACAATTCGTGGGAATGGTCGACATGGATCGGCCGGCCGCTGATGGGACAATGGATCTGGGACATCGGCCGGGCGATCGATGCGCTGCGGGAGTCGGGGTTAGCCGGAAACAGCGAATTTGCGATGATCGGTCACGATCAGACAGGACTTGTCGGCCTGACAGCCTCTTTATTTCTCACGCAGATTACTCATGTCGCCGTCGTTAAGGCACTCTCATCGTTCATCAGTGATGTGCCGTACGAAGGACAACGACTCGGTGTGATCGTCCCGCGAATGCTGACGGAGGTGGGGGATGTTTCCCATCTGGCGGCGTTGTGTGCTCCGCGTCCCTGTCTGATCGCCGGCGGCGTAGCCGGGGACGGGGCTCCGTTGTCGCAAGCGGCGCTCGTCGATCATTTTTCGGTCACACAGCGCGTCTACGAATTTGCGGAAGTGCCGGAAAACCTGTACATCGCAGCCGATCTGGCCCCTGCTGATGTTGTCCGCTGGCTGAAGCGGTCGGTGTAAACCGACCGCTTGTTGCCATGTTTTCCCTTCCTGCCGTAGGTCGGTCCTCGGTTGTCGCTGGGGTTGCGCACAGATTTCCCTCGTCGCGACGATCGATTCCCTCCTCAGAGTCCGGCGTACGGTCATAATCCGCAAGACACAAACGGTTTCACGTCAGAAATGTCACTCGACAGTTTGCATTTTCTCAAAACATCCCATATTCACAAAATCGACGACAAGACGAGCCGGTAAATTGGCGATATTAGTTGTGAATGGTCGCAATGTTATGTTGGGGTATTTGCATTGAGTTTGGCGATGTAGATACCGCAATGAACAGTGCTTCCGATGCCTGTTCGACCAGGCTGAACGCGTCGAATTGAGACCGCATTTACTACGTGCAGTGCATTTAGCATCACTGACTTACTTTCTTTACTTGCTGCTTCCGGGGGAGGCCGATTTTGCAAAAGTCGCACGGTATCAAGGATTGGGCCAACCAGATGATGACGGATCCGAACAAACGAATGTGGGGATTGTTCTGCCTGACGATGACGGGCGTGGCGCTGGGGATTCAACTCCTGATCGCCCAACCATTGCTGCAGAAAATTTCCTCTCTCGAGTACAACATTGCCACCATGCAGAATCAGCTCGCTTCTCTGACTCAGGCGCAGCCGGTCGCCGGTCAGACGACGTCGCTGCTTGCCAGCCTGCAACAGCAGGCGAGCGATCTGCCTCATTCGCAATCGGCGATCGAATCGTTCGTTTCGTTCCGCCGCCAGATCGAACAGGAGGCCGTTCAGACGCAGGCGGCAACCGGTTCTCTCGACGACTTGCTGAACCTGCAGATGCAGCTTGTCGAGCATGGTACGCGAACCGGTTCGGCTCAATCTGCGATGAATGACCTCGCCGACATGCAGGATCAATTGATCGCCACCAAAGCCAATGCGGCGGATGCCTCTGTCGCCATCGCCGAACTGTCGGACGTTGCCACCCTCGCGCAAACCGAGGCCGAACAGGCCGCTACCGCCCTCGCCGCGGTCAAACAACTCGGCGAGATCAAAGCGCAGATTCTGGTCGAAGATGGCGAATCGCTGGGACAGGCGAAATCGCACGCCGCCCGGTTCGTCGAACTCAAGAATCGCATTCTCGAAGGAAGCGAGAATACCGAATCGGCATTGTCGCACGCCGAAAGTCTGTTGACGCTCGAAACGGCGCTTGTCGCCGACGACGTGCAGGTGGCGACCGCCGCCACCAATCTGAACTCGCTGATCGACATGCAGTCGCGCTTGGGGGCCCGGACGAATGAGATTAACGAAGCGCTGGGAACGCTCGAGATTCTCACCGATCTGCACGATCAACTGCAAGATCAAGTCGCGTCGATGGAGGGCATTCGTCGCCACCTGGTCGAGTTCGTGTTGCTCGAGAGCACAATCAACAAAGCCGTCACAATCCTCAAGCCGTTGTCGGAACTCGCGAATTTCCGCCGCATGACCGATGAAGAGATTCGTAGCGCCGCCCGTGCGATCCTCGACGAACGGGCCTCGCGAGTGACGCAGAGAATCGAGACCTCTCAGTCGCAAGCACAAAACCTGACGGCACCATCGAACGAAGCCGTGACCACACAGGACGATTCGGTCTCGGCGAAACTTCCGACCAGCAAGGCATCGAACACCGCTCCGGCCGAAGACGAGGGAACCACCGGTTTGGTCCCCTGGACCCCGACGGCTGAAGAGTAATCGCTTTTGACGTTAGTCCCTCTCCTCTGTTCCTCACGGAGCGAGGAGAGGGACGCGGTTGAACTCGACATCGATCACATGATAAGCAGCCCGACGAATTTCGTCGGGCTGCTTGCGTTTGCAGAAAAGCACCAACCGCGCAGTAACAATCCGTACCAAAGAGCGGCGGGGTTTATCCCAGTATAGTTCGGCTCAATTTCTGCACAGGGGTGGGGTTGTCCAAGTTGTTGCTGGGCG
>JAQCEJ010000028.1 GCA_027618475.1 Planctomycetota bacterium
TCGCCGCAAAATTTATTGTCGAATGAAGATTGTGCCGATTTCAACGATTCTCGACATTGCTTCGAAAGTCCGTCGTAAGTCGAAAATTGAGGAACGTTGAATTCGGGTAGTCATCGTGTATTCGGGATGTTAAACTTGTAATATCAGTTTTGTTGCATATGATTAAGGGAGTGCATGGTTCTTAAAGTCCGTTTTCGAAAGACCGTGTGACTTTCTTGCAGTTTTTGCGGTTACAAACAACTACGGCTATACAGGGTGTTGAGCTCGATACGAAAGAGGAGAGACAAACCATGAGGCGCAATCAGGCAAAATTTGGATACCTGTTGCAATCAACCGGCTGGATGCTGGCTGCCGTTCTTCTGTCGGCGACCTGTCAGGTCGTTCAAGCGGAAGAAGTTTCGGGAGACGTTGCCCCTGTCGTGGTCGTCGGAGAACCGACCGGTTTGGTGCTTGAACCAGCAATGTTCGAACTCAAGGGCGTTCGCGCCGAACAGTTCCTTCTGCTGACGGGACAATATGGTTCGGAAGAACTGCGAGATCTCACCTCGATCGCAACATACACATCATCAGACCCGAACATTGCCAAGATTGAAAATGGGGTTGTTCGTCCGGTTGGTAATGGCACAGCCACCGTGACGGCACAAGTCGGTGCGTTAACGGCAACAGCAGCGGTTACAGTCGCTGCCGTCGATCAGCCTCATCCTGTCAGCTTCAAGAACGAAGTGCTGGCCGCTCTGACGAAGTCCGGTTGTAACATGGGTGCGTGTCACGGTTCTCCTTCCGGCAAGGGAGGATTCCGCCTGTCGCTTCGTGGATACGACCCGCCTCTCGATATTATGACCCTCAAGACCGAATACTTCGGTCGTCGTACAAACGTTATGGCTCCTGAAGAAAGCCTGTTGCTCAAGAAGCCCCTCATGGAAGTCGCTCACGGCGGAGGGCGCAGAATCCGCAAAGACGAAGTCAGTTTTCAAGTGCTGAGAAATTGGATCGGCGAAGGGATGCAGCTCGACGCGGCCGAAGTGGCCAATCTGGATCGAATTGAAGTCTTCCCTCCGCAACGAACCTTGCAACAGGAATGCGGTCAACAGCAAGTTATTGTTCTCGGCTATTTCTCCGATGGTTCGGTCCGCGACGTCACGTCGCTCTGTGTATTCAGTTCGTCGAACGAATCGGTCGCTACGGTTTCCGCCACGGGGTTGGTATCAAAAATCGGACGCGGCGAATCAGCCATTCTAGCGCGTATTCTCGACAAGATGGTGACGAGCCATGTCACGTTCCTCGAACAGGTTCCCGGCTTTGCTTGGACGAATCCCGAAACAAAGAATTTTGTCGATCAGCGTATCTTCGAAAAACTGTTACAGTTGCAGATTCTTCCTTCGGACATTTGCTCCGATGAAGAATTTCTGCGCCGTGCCTATCTCGACACGACCGGACGACTCCCCAATCTTTCCGAGACGGAAGCGTTCCTCGCAGATGCGTCAGCCGACAAGCGTGCCAAGCTGGTCGATCAACTGCTTGCCTCTGACGATTTTGCCTCGTTCTGGACGCTCAAATGGTCCGACATTCTTCGCTCGAATAGCAAGAAGTTAAAGCTTTCTGGCGTGCATAAATTCCGCCGTTGGGTTTACGATGCGATGCGGAACGACAAACCGCTCAACGACTTCGTGTATGAACTTATCACAGCTCGCGGCAGTGTCAACGAAAACCCGGCTGCCAATTACTGGCGTGCGAGCCGCGATCCGAACGATGCCACCGAAACGACGGCGCAGCTGTTCCTCGGCATTCGCATTCAATGTGCAAAGTGCCATAACCATCCCTTCGAACGCTGGACGCAGGACAATTATTACGGTATTGCTGCTGCATTCACTCGCATCGGCCGTAAGAACACGGTCGATCCCGATGAAGAAGTCATCTTCGTAACCGATTCGGGCGAAATCACTCAACCCAGAACCGGTCAGCAGATGAAAGTGCACTTGCTTCTGCAGGGCGACGTCGATGTTCCAGCAACCGAAGACCGCCGCGAAGTCTTCGCCCAATGGTTGGTGGCACCGAGTAACCCGTTCTTCGCCAAGGCAACCGTGAACCGTATCTGGGGTCATGTCATGGGTCGTGGCATTGTCGAACCGGTTGACGACTTCCGCGATTCGAATCCGCCGTCGAACGACAAATTGCTCGACGAACTGGCTGCCGGTTTCGTGCAAAACAACTTCAGCCAGAAATGGGTGATCCGCACGATCATGAACAGCCGGACATATCAACTCAGTTCCCGTAAGAACGACTTCAATGCCAACGACGAGATTTATTTCTCACATGCCAACACTCGTCTCTTGAGTGCAGAACAACTTTTGGATGCAATCTGCGAAGTAACTGGTGCACCGGAATCGTATGCCGGTCTCCCGGCGGGAACGCGAGCGGTTGAACTCCCCGATCCTCCGACCGATCACTATTTCCTGAAGATCTTCGGTCAACCACAACGTGAAATGGCCTGTCAATGCGAACGTTCCAACGAATCGAACCTCTCGCAAGCATTGCAGATGATCAATGGCCCCGTCGTCCACAACAAGCTGCGAGCCGACAACGGACGTATCGCGACCATGCTTGCCGCTGAAAAAACGGACGACGAAATCATCCGTTCGCTGTACTTGACGGCATTGTGCCGACAGCCCTCGGATCAGGAACTTGAAGCGGCGACCAAACATATCGCTGCCTCGGCCGACCGTCGCCTCGCGATGGAAGACATCGGTTGGGCCATTCTGAACTCGAAAGAATTCCTGTTCCAGCACTAAGTTGTTGTCAGGTAATTCAGCCAGTTTCCAGCAGAGCGGGTTAATTCCGCTCTGCTTTTTTTCGCGATTTTGTATTCCCTCTGGAACGTCGACACAATCACAAATGACCGACCTTCATGTCTCATCATCAGGCGGCGGAGCGAATCCACGACGGAGTGTGTTTTCGGTGACGTTCACAGGAATCAAAAACTGATGCAGATAATCCGGCCCCCCCGCTTTCGCACCAATTCCCGACAGCTTGTACCCACCGAACGGCTGCCGGTGCACCAGTGCTCCTGTGATCGAACGGTTGAGATATAAGTTGCCAACCTCGAACTCCTGCCTTACCCGCTTCAAGTTCGCAGGACTGCGGCTGTAGATGCCGCCGGTGAGAGCGTAGTCGGTGTCATTGGCGATATTTAGTGCATCGCTGAGGTCAGATGCCTTCATAACAACAAGGACAGGACCGAAGATCTCTTCCTGCGCCAGCCGTGAAGTCTGCGTGACGCCGGCGAAGATATGCGGGCCGATGAAATACCCCTCCTGGTCCCATTTGTCGACCGGAACAGCACTAACCAATGTGTTCTCCTGACGGCCAATCTCGATGTATTCGTGAATGCGATCGAATGCCGCCTCATCGATCACCGGACCAACAAAAGTACTTGGGTGATCGGCCGGGCCGATGTTCAAACTTTCGGTTGCACTTACAAGCCGGTTAAGGAATAGATCGTAAATGCTGTCGAGTACGATCACTCGCGAGCAGGCCGAGCACTTCTGACCGGCGTATCCGAAAGCACTCTGAATCACCCCTTTCACGGCTTCGTCAAGATCGGCGTCATCGTCGACGATGATTGCATTCTTACCCCCCATTTCGGCAATGACATGCTTGACCATCCTCTGTCCCGGTTCGGTGTGGGTCGAATCGCGATTGATGGTCAATCCGACCGTGCGCGAACCTGTAAACGCGATAAGCGCCACATCAGGATGTTGTGTGAGCGTAGGGCCGATTTCTTCGCCAAGTCCCGGCAAATAATTCACAACGCCGCTCGGTAATCCGATATCTTCGAAGATATGCAGCAGTTGAGCCGCGATGATCGATGATTGTTCCGCCGGCTTCATGACGACGGTATTTCCCGCAACCAGCGCAGCGGCGGTCATACCGGTCAGTATCGCCAGTGGAAAATTCCACGGGGCGATGACGACACACACTCCCCGTGGTCGATATGAGTACGAATTCTCTTCACCCGGTAGATCGACCTGGTGTGGAACAGCCAGCTTCTGCATCTGGTCGGCGTAATATCGGCAGAAATCGATCGCTTCGGCAACGTCGGCGTCTGCCTCTGCCCACGGTTTCCCGCATTCGTAGACCTCCCATGCGGCGAGATCAAACCGGCGTATCCGCATTTCTTCAGCAACCAGATTCAGATACTCGGCGCGATGCGTGACATCCGTTTTAGACCAGCGGCGAAACGCGCGATGCGCAGCAGAAATGGCTTCTTTGGCATCGTCGGGTGAAGCGGCGGCAATCGTTCCCACGATCGTCGAGTTCTGCGATGGATTCCGAGCGATCAGTTTTCCGCGCGTATCGAGACGCCTCCCGTCGATCACCAGCGAATATTCTTTGTCGAATTGATCGCGTACTCCATCCAATGCCGATTGCATCGCATCGCGATTGGCTTTGATCGAAAAATCGGTATGCGGTTCATTGATGAAGTCCGCATCGGGTTCATGTTTGACAGCCGGTGCGGTAACGCCGCGGCGTGATGGAGACATAAAGAGATCCTCAAACGAAAGATGTTCCGTAAAACTTTGCCTCAAGAATGAATCGTTGGATGTGTTTTCGAGTAACCGACGGACAAGGTACGCCATGCCGGGAATCAGTTCGCCGAACGGCGTATACACGCGGACGCGATACCCTTCTTCCGCGAAGAGTTGTGCCTGCTCGTTCCCCATGCCGTACAACATTTGCAACTCGAACGCCTGCCTGGGAACCTTCAACTTCTTGGCGACGGCAAGGGCGTGAACGATACTGCGAAGATTGTGACTGGCGATCGCAGGCCGCAACCAGCGGTAATTCTCGAACAGCGTTCGCGTCATGCGTTCGAAGTTTTCGTCTGATTGCCATTTCTGTTGATAGACGGGAATCGGCCAGCCTTTCGCCTGAGCGGAGATCGTTTCAAAATCCCAATACGCTCCTTTTACGAGTCGAATCCAGATTGGTGTTCCTCGCTGTTTAACCCATGCGAGCAACTCATTGAGATCTTTTTCAGCATCAGGAAGATATGCCTGCAGTACCACCCCGACGTCGGCGAAGTCGCGAAACTCCTCTTCGCTCAACACACGGCGAAAGAGTTCGAGAGTAAGGGCTTTAAAATCGAACTGTTCCATGTCGATGTGCACATAAGCCCCGTTTTCGCGAGCGGTTCGCAATAACGTTCGCAACCGGGGAAGCACGTACTCAGCCGTCCCCTCGGGGTCGAGCGGCGAAAACTGACTGTATAACGCCGAGAGTTTCAGCGACACATTCATGCGCGGAATCGACCGCTCGTGATCGTAATCGAGCACTTCATCGCCGGGCCATTCGTTGACCAGCGGAGTAAGTCCTTCGAGTAGTTGCAGATAGGCGTTTTGATAAGCGTCGGCCTCCTGCTCGCTGATCACCGCCTCCCCTAATAGATCGAGCGTGAACGCGAAACCTTGCTTGCGGATTTTTCGAACCGACTGCAATACTTCGTCGACCTTCAGTCCCGCAATAAACCTCTTGGCCATTCTTAGCGAATTACTTTTCGCATTGAGCGCCAGCGCCCGCCCGAGAACGGAATTTGGCTGAGCCAGATCGAGCCCAAGCCGCGCGGCCCAGGGGAGATGCAAGCGCACTTCGTCGAAATACTCGTTGAGGTGCCGGGTGATCGATTCGTGCGTTTTGAGCATCGGCAAGACGTCGACAAAACGGAACATCTGCACCTTAACCGATTCATCGGCCATGGCCCACAAAAGAATGCGATCGTCCCACCAGCGTCGATCAAGAATGTTCGGCGTGCGACGTTGAATACGATCCCAGAACTTGCGTCCCAGGTTCTGAATCTCGGTTTCGATGTCGTTTTCAACGTCCGTTTTATTGTCCGGCATGTCGTTCCGTCTATTATTGTCACGGGCTACGCACGTAAATGATCCTGAAGTCGATGACCATTGCAGAGTGCGAACGTCCCGTTGTCATGTCGTATAGTCGGCATTGAGTCTAACATATTCGGCAGTCAAATCGCTCGTCCAGAATCGAATCGAGGCATCACCTGAATTAAATGTCAATTCGATCGTGGTTTCACGATTTTGTTTGATGTTATTCGAGACTTCAGCGGCAATAAATGGCAGCGGTGTACCCTTCTCATAAAGAGAAAAACCATTGACTTTCAGGCTCAAATCAGCTTCCTCAAATGCCACGCCGCAGTATCCCGCAGCCGAAATGATGCGGCCCCAGTTCGGATCTCCCCCGGCGATCGCCGTTTTTACGAGGGGGCTGTCTGCGACAGCTTTGGCCACTGTGTACGCTTCCTCACGAGTTCGCGTTCCTTGCACGTCTATTGTGATAAAATGTGTTGCCCCCTCGGCATCCCGGATGATCGCCTGAGCCAATTCACTCGTCACCTCGTTGAGCAGTGACTGGATCTCCTCAAGTTGTTGATCCGACAATTCGCCGCAGTTCACCTGCCCGTTTGCCAGCAGAATGACCGAATCGCTGGTGCTCATGTGACCGTCTACGCTAATGCAGTTAAAGCTCTGTTGAACAGCTTTACGAATCATTGATTGCGTCTGGTCCGGTGTGAGTGGAGCGTCGGTCATAATGACCGAGAGCATTGTGGCCATGTTGGGAGCAATCATCGCCGCCCCTTTCGCGGCACCGCTGATTCGAACGCTGTGACCGTTAATAGTCGCCTCTCGCGTTGCCTGTTTCGGAAACGTATCGGTCGTCATCATGCCACGGGCAGCGTTGTGATATCCCGCCGCATTCGCGGAGAGTCCTGATACAACGTCAGGAAATCCCTTCGATAGAATCTCACGAGGCAAAAACCGTCCGATTACACCGGTCGAACAGACAAGGATATCGTCCGTGGATTCACACTTGAGTAATCCGGCAATTTGTTCGGTCATCCAACATGCGTCCGCGATTCCCTGCTCTCCGGTGCATGCGTTCGCGTTGCCGGAATTGATCACGACACCTCGTATTGTTCCGCGCGGCAGGCGGGCTCGGGAAACCTTTACGGGGGCTCCACACACGAGATTCGTCGTAAACGTTCCGGCGGCGGAACAAGGAGACTCCGAGACAAATAACGACAAATCGAGTTTCTTGCGATCGGGTTTGATACCGCAATGTACACCCGCGCTCAGGAATCCCTTTGGTAAGATGAGATCGGTTGACATAGAACTGAACGACTCCGCATTTCGGGGAATTGTATGAATCCATTGGGCACAGACTTTGCTGCCTATGCACATACGCACTGATTTTACGCCCTGTCATGAACATACCGATATCGGCCGGAAATCATGTCGTCGGCGCATCATAGCGAGTCATGTATGTCTCCCCAAGTGAAGGAGGAAAACGATTGCTGTTGAGCACATCGTAATTGATTCTTGACGACCCCGCGCCGTGGAACTTATACTACTAATTGATGACGATTCCTCTATGAGTTGTAAAATAACTCGCTGATCATCGGGAACTTCAAACCGTTTGGGGCGTTTCTTTCATACCCAATCGGGTTATGAAACCTGTTCGAGGCCACTGCTCTTCGGTCATTTGTATTTCTACATGTCACACCTCAACTGCTACACCTTCTCGATCTTGATCGCTGTTGCGATTTTCGCAATTTCGGCAACAAACGTGGAGGCAAGCTGCGGGGATTATCTATCGCACGATAAAACCATTTTGAAAAATCTGGTACAGGTGACCTCTCTGTTCGACTCTTCCGTGGTAGCGAAGTTTGGGGAACCGGAGAATTCCGTTCCACTTTCTCCCTGTCGTAATAACGGTTGTAAACGGGCACCGCATGTTCCTCCTGCTCCCTCGACTCCGATTGTTTTGACACTCGCGAAAGGGCCGGTCGGGCTCAAGTCCGATGGTTGTCATGCTTCCCTTCATTGCCAATCTGCGCCGTTTTTCGCACACGACGCTCTCGCTACAGATCGTTTTTTCATCTCGGAAATCGATCACCCTCCTCGACTGCAGTCGTAACTGGAAACCAAGGCGATACCGGTGCTGGGTATCGACTCGGCATTGTCCGTTACAGCCGCGCATGCACTTCGTAATGAGGTGAGTCAGATTGTTCTTGACCACCGGATTCGGTCGCGCGTAGCAAATGTCTCATGCAGTGTCATAGGAGCAGATCGTGAATCCAGTTTCTTCCGATAATCCCATCGGACCCGAACAATCCATGCCGCGACGAGCCGTTGGCCCCAACCCGGCCGTCGGTCCGAAATTACGCATCGTGCTTTACATTCTGTTCGGGCTTGTCGGCGTCTTGGGTGCAAACTCGGTCTATCTCGCCGCGATTACGTTTCTTGAATGGCGCACGGGGGCGACGTATCAGGAATATTTCTATCAGTGGATGTTCCTGATTCATCTCATTCTCGGCTTGCTGCTGATTCTGCCGTTTATTGTTTTTACGGTGATTCACTTTGCAAATACGAAGCATCGCAAGAATAAACGCGCCATTCGCGTCGGATATCTGCTATTGGGGATTTCGGTTGCTGTGCTGATCAGCGGGCTGCTTCTATCAAGGATGATCGGTATCGACTTGAAACGTCTTGCCGCGCGTAATGTCGTGTACTGGCTACACGTCATCAGCCCGTTAGTTGCCGTTTGGCTTTATTGGCTGCATCGCCTCGTTGGGCCGAAGATTCGCTGGCGACTGGGGTTCGGCTACGCTGTGTTTGTCGGATTGGTCGTTACCGGGATGGTCTGGATGCATACGCAGGATCCACGCCAGTGGAATGTTGCCGGGCCCAAAGAAGGTGAAAAATATTTCTTCCCCTCGGCGGCACGCACGGCGACGGGCAATTTTATTCCCGCATCGACGCTGATGATGAACGATTACTGCCAACGCTGCCATCCCGATGCTCACGCACAGTGGTCCGATAGTGTGCATCGTTTTAGTTCGTTCAACAACGCCGCCTATCTTGCTTCGGTCATAGAAACGCGAAAAGTTTCTCTCGATCGCGATGGTACCGTACAGGCATCGCGCTGGTGCGCAGGATGCCACGACCCGGTTCCATTTTTCAGCGGAGCGTTTGATGACCCCCAATTCGACGTCGTCAACCATATGACGGCCCAAGCCGGAATCAGTTGCACGGTTTGTCATTCGATTACGCATGTCAACAGTACTAAAGGCAATGCCGATTACACGATCGAAGAGCCGATTCATTATCCATTCGCGACAAGCGATCACGCAGTGCTGCAGTGGATCAACAATCAGCTCGTCAAAGCCAAGCCGGCAATGCACAAAAAAACTTTCTTAAAAGACTTTCATAAATCCGCCGAGTTCTGTTCGACGTGTCATAAAGTCAGCCTGCCCTATGAGCTTAATCACTATAAGCAATTCCTGCGGGGACAGAATCATTATGACCCGTACCTTCTCAGTGGCGTCTCGGGTCACGGAGCCCGCAGCTTTTATTATCCTCCCAAGGCAAAAGAGAATTGCAGCGTCTGTCATATGCCATTAAAGGGATCCCAGGACTTTGGTGCAAAGCTGTTCGCGGATGCTAAAGAACTGAGCATTCACGACCATCTCTTCCCATCCGCCAACACAGCGATCGCCTGGCTCCGAGACCGTCCAGAAATTGTGAAAGCCCATCAGGATTTTCTTAAGGATGTCATGCGGATCGATATCTTCGGTATCAAAGAGGGAGGCACGATAGACGGAACTTTGCACGCGCCGCTGCGACCCGAAGTCCCTCCGCTTGTACCGGGCAAAAAGTATCTGCTCGAAACGGTGATCCGCACGGTAAAGATGGGACATCTCTTCACGCAGGGAACCGTCGACTCGAACGAAATCTGGGTCGACGTTACCGTCACCAGCGGTGATCGGATCATCGGAAGGAGCGGCGGCATGAACGAAATCGGCGAGGTCGATCCGTGGTCGCATTTCGTTAATGTCTTCATGCTCGATCGAAATGGAAATCGAATCGACCGCCGCAATCCTCAGGACATATTTACGCCGTTGTACAATCACCAGATACCTCCTGGTGCGGGTCAGGTTGTGCATTTTGGATTGGATGTTCCTGATAATATCGATCGACCGATCTCGGTCTCGGTAAAACTCCAATATCGCAAGTTCGACCAGCGTTACATGGATTTCGTATCGAAGAATCTTCCCGAAGGATTCCCTCCTTTTAAGGGGTATCGAAAAGGAGAGCCGTACCACAACATGTTGCCGGTAACGACACTCGCCGCCGATGAAATCACATTTCCGGTCGAGGGTATCGAAGAGAATACGACAAATGAAACTCCTAAACCGCCTGCCTGGGAACGTTGGAACGATTACGGCATCGGCTTGTTTCTGGAAGGCAAAGCCGAATTGAGACAAGCAGCAGCGGCATTCTTAGAAGTCGAGAAACTCGGTCGTTACGACGGTCCCCTCAATCTGGCCCGCGTCTATCATCGCGAGGGACAATTAGATGAAGCGGTCGCTGCAATTACTCGTGCGGCGAAATATACCGATCCTGCCGCCCCCCCGTGGACGATCGCATGGCTCAGTGGCCTGGTTAACCGCGAACAGGGTCACCTCGAAACGGCGGAGAAAAACTTCCGCAGCGTTCTCACCGAACCGACTCAGGAGATGCTTGATCGTGGTTTCGACTTCCGTCCCGATTATGAAATCCAGAACCTGCTTGGTCAGACGCTGTTCGACCGTGCTCGTCAATTTGGCCGAATGGGATCAAACAAAGAAGGTGAAGCTGGCGTTCAACAGCGAAACGTGCTCCTGCAACAGGCGATCGATGTGTTTCACGAAACGCTGAAATACGATGTGGAGAACGTCACAGCCCATTACAACCTGCATTTGCTATACACGCTGCTCGATCGCCCCGAAAAGGCCGCAGAACATCAGAAATTGCATTCGATTTACAAGGCGGACGACAACGCACAAGGTGAGGCGGTCCGTCTCGCCCGTGAGAAATACCCGGCGGCAAATCACGCCGCCGAACCATTAGTCATCTATCCCCTGCATCGCACAGATGCACCCGGCTTACCGGCGGCCACGGAGAAAGTTACAAAGAACTGAATCAGGAATGAGAATATGTCCGTTTGAATTCGGGCATTTCGTCCTTCATGTGGTGCCTTACCACCATCGGGTAATAAGCCCTTCAATCAAAGCAAGAATCACAATTACATGACAACACATTCTTCAAATCCGCAGATTGACAATTCCAAGGTCCCTCCCGAACCGGAAGACGACGTCCAGAATGATGAAATCATCACTTGGGCAATGTTCTGGTCGCTGATTGCATTTGGCATCGTAGCGATTGTGGGAGGTGGTGTCTGGTGGTGGTTGATGCAGGAAACGCCCGTCGACGTCGTTGAAGCCAAGCCGCTGGAACTACCGGAAATTCGTGACACGCCACAAATCAAGATACCGTCGATACCTTTCACCGATATCACGACCGCTTCGGGGATCACATTTCGCCATGAAAACGGCGCCTACGGAGACAAGTTGCTCCCCGAAACGATGGGAGGGGGCTGTGCGTTATTTGATATCGATAACGACGGCGATAGCGATCTGTTGCTGGTGAATTCGATGCGCTGGCCCTGGGATACGCGACCTGCTGCAGAAACTCCTCCTACTATGGCGTTGTATCTCAACGATGGAACAGGGAATTTCGCCGACGTCACTGAAGAATGGGGACTCAATATCACATTCTACGGAATGGGAACAGCAATCGGAGATTACGACAACGACGGAAAGACCGACCTGTTTATCTCGGCCCTTGGAGCGAATCGACTGTATCACAACACCGGCTCGAAATTCATCGATGTCACGGCCGAAGCCGGGGTCGCCGGTGACGCGAACGCCTGGAGCACAAGCACCGGATGGTTTGATTACGACAACGATGGTGACCTTGATCTGTTTGTTTGTAACTGCGTCATCTGGACCCGCGAATTCGATATCTCGCAAAACTTTCAATTGACAGGAGGGGGACGCGGCTACGGTCGACCGCAGGCATTTAACGGAACATTCCCCTACCTTTACCGAAACGAAGGGAACGGTACATTCACCGACGTGACCGAAAACGCACAACTTCAGGTAAAAAACCCTGCCACCGGTGTGCCGATGGCAAAGTCACTGGGGCTCACATTTACCGATGCGAATCGCGACGGGTTTCTCGATATCATGGTGGCAAACGATACCGTACAGAATTTTCTGTTCGAGAATCTGAAAGACAGCACGTTCTCCGAGATCGGTGCCGTGGCGGGAGTTGCTTTCGATGTTGATGGTAAAGCCCGCGGTGCCATGGGAATCGACAGCGGATTCATTCGCAACAACGACGCGATCGGTGTCGCCATCGGCAACTTTTCAAATGAAATGACAGCACTCTACGTGACTCAAGGAGACCAGATGCAATTCAGTGATGAAGCAGTCTCGACAGGCCTAGGTCCGAATACACGATTAGCGTTGACATTTGGGGTATTACTTGCCGATTGGGATCTCGACGGCCGTCTCGATTACTTGGCCGCTAACGGCCACCTCGAAGATGAAATCAATAAAGTTCAGTCCAGTCAGTTTTACGAGCAATCGCCGCATCTGTTCTGGAATGCCGGCCCCGAACAACCGACAGAATTTTTGCCTGTCCCTGCTGACAATGTCGGGAACGACTTCGATCGTCCGCTGGTGGGACGCGGTGTCAGCTGTGCCGATATCGACGGCGATGGCGATTTGGATATTCTCATCACGGCAACCGGACAGTCCCCACGCGTTCTGAGAAACGATCAGAAATCTGGACATCACTGGCTGCGTATTGTACTTCAAGGGACAAAATCCAACCGCAGCGCAATTGGTACACTGGTTGAAGTTCACGCCGGAGGAAAAATGTACCGACAACGATTAATTCCGACGCGGAGTTACCTCTCGCAAACTGAACTGGTGCTGACCTTTGGCCTGGGTTATGCCGAAACTGTCGATGAGATCGTCATTCTTTGGCCGTCAGGAGAGACCACGACGCAAAAAAACGTCGGTGTCGACCAGAGAATTCGCCTTGCTGAAACGCTCGATGTCACAAAAGGCTGACATCATTGACAATGACTCACGAAGATAACGAGACCATGTCCCTGGTATCGCGTTTCGGGGAATTCACGTCATTGTCCATTATCAATTCTCCGCTAATCATTATAATGGGGAGGCACAAGAAGCTCGTGAAGAAAAGGAATTCCCTACATGATGGATAAAACGAAGCCGTGGCCGACAATCGACCCCGAAATTGAATCGGACAGCGGTGACCCATCGCCGCATTGGATGTCGCTTGATCTCACGGTGCACGATCCCGAAGTGATTCACGAACTGAGCAAGTTTCCGCAGGGAAAATCCCGCGAAGAGTTCGCCTTGAAGGCCCTGCGATTGGGTGTCCTGTCGTTGCGGCATGCTCGCGGTGTGGTTGATACTTCCGCCCTTCGCAATGAAAGCGACCGTTTGCTCGAACAAATGCGACAGCGGCTGACCGAACATGCCGGCCAGATGCACGACCGCATGACAACCGTGCTCAAAGACTACTTCGACCCCAACAACGGCCGATTTCCTGAACGTCTCGAACGTCTGATGCGGCAGGATGGCGAACTCGAACAACTCCTCCGCCGCCAGCTTGGACAAGAGGATTCTGAACTCTGTCGAACTCTGGCATCACATTTAGGGGAAGAAAGTCCGCTGATCAAACTCCTGAACACCGATCAAACCGGCGGCTTCCTTGCGGCGTTTCGTTCACTTCTCGAAAAGCAATTGACCGAACAGCGTGAACAAGTCCTCAAACAGTTTTCCCTCGATGTTAAAGACGGTGCTCTTTCGCGATTCATCTCGGAGTTGACCGATCGCCAGGGAAAGTTTAGCGACGATCTCAACATCAAGATCGACGGTGTGGTCAAACAGTTTTCGCTCGATGAAGAAAACTCCGCCCTCAGCCGACTCGTAAGAAACGTCGATCAGGCGCAGCGCCTGATCACGAGCGAGTTCTCGCTCGATGCAGAGAATTCGGCATTGGCTCGATTGCGCCGCGAATTGTCGCAGGTTCTCACAGAACAAAAGGAAACGAATCAGAAATTTCAGGAGGAAGTCAAAGTTGCGCTACAGTCCATGCAGGCGCGCCGAGAGGAATCACAACGTTCGACGCGGCATGGAATTGACTTCGAAAACATGGTCGTCGAAGTCATTCAGAAAGAAGCTTCACGGCAGAACGATATTGCAACGCCGACGGGTACAACCCCCGGCAGACTTAGCGGAAAAGGCTCAAAAGTCGGCGACTGTGTGATTGAACTTGGTCCAGAAAGCGCGGCTCCGGGTACGCGAATCGTCCTCGAAGCGAAAGAAGTGCAAAGTTACACCTTTAATACGGCTCGCGACGAAATCGCTGTTGCACGGGATAATCGCGAAGCGCAAGTTGGATTATTTGTGTTTTCGCGGCAGTCGGCCCCTGCCGGAATCGAAGCGCTGACGCGGCTTGGCGAGGATATCTTTCTAATTTGGGACAGTCAGGACGAACACACCGATCTGGTTCTCAAAGCGGGGTACTCACTCGCTCGGGCTTTGTGTGTGCGGCAACGGACAATCGAGAAATCGCACGCAGCTGATTTTTCGGCGATTGATGCTGCGATTGCCGAGATTGCATCGAAGGTCAACGGCCTCGATGACATCGAAACGTGGGCAACTACGATCAATAACAACAGTGACAAAATCCTCAAACAGGTAAAAAAAACGCGAGAGACTATTGTCGAACAAGTCGAACTGTTGCGTGAAAAAACCGCAAGCTGGAAACTACTGGCCGAATCGTCGGAAACGTGACGTTGAGGCGTTTCAGTCTATGGTTATGCGGCACTTACGGAAGATTGGAACGATTGCCCAAAAACACAACGATGATAAACGTGGCCACCGGACCCAGAAGCAGTGAAACAAGAAACCAAGCCAATCCGCCGTGATGCTTAGATTGGGCAAGTCCCGCATTGATCATGGCTAACGTCCCCCACCCAACGAAGAATTGTTGATCTGAATTCATTGCGATTCTCCGCTTTGCTGTTCCGTTCGTGTCGATTCCTGAGATCATACTTACGATAAGAATGCCAGCTTTAGTTCGACATTCTATCCTACGCCCTATGGATTCGTGCGAACATTTTACTCCGATGCTGGGTAATATGGGTGGCACATTGTGATTTTAACTCAAAATATCTGATGACGTAATTGAGGCTGGCAAGTAAAGAGGCGACCATTCGCGTTATAAAAAATCAGTGCGATGGGATCTTTTTTTGCTCTGAATGCGATGGAAAACCGGCTGAACCGCAGGAGATATATTCATGCGTACACAATCAATGGCCGGCTAAAGCAGATAGGAAGCGGAAAACGCATCAATACATACTTGACTTTTCGGCCTTCACTTGATTCTAATACAACTAATACGTAAGAAATGGCTTATGGATTCTCATTCGGCTACGTGTGCTGGTGATGGGTTCAAACCTCACATACGAATTAGGATCGAAAGTTTTTTTCCAACCGATAGACCCTGCCCGGATTCACCACATTTGGTCTCCCCGATGAATTGGCTGCTTTGTTTCGGTGGAGCACCACAAGCTTTTGTAAGCCATAACGATATATGATTTAGTCACCCGTGAGTACGCCGACGAGTTGAAGTCCATAAGCGAGTATCCTTAAGCGAGTATCACAGTCAAGACCGTAAATGGCATCGCCGAAGGGATTTCTCGACTATGATGATTCCATTGAAAAAAAGACAATCATTGTCGATCGAACTTGTAAACAGGTGATGATGTCTTAACCGACTTTGACCTTTTAAATCAAAACCTCAGTTGATTTTTCACACCCCTCAGGAGCGAACCATGTTTCATTCTGGTACCACTCGTCGCGATTTTCTGCACGTCGGATACGTGGGAGGAATCGGCCTGACACTGGATCATTTCCTCAGAGCCAAATCCGCTCAGGCAGATATCCAGGATTTTGAATCGAAGGAAGGGACCGCCAAATCGGTCATCTTCATTTATCTTCCAGGTGGTTGTGCACACCAGGAAACATGGGATCCGAAACCGTATGCTCCGGTCGAATACCGCGGGCCCATGAATTCGATCGAAACCAGTATGCCCGGCGTGTTCATCAATGAGATGATGCCGCAAACAGCCCAAATTGCGAATAAGCTGACAATCTGCCGCTCGATGAGCCATGGTGAAGCCGCTCACGAGCGGGGTACGCATAACATGTTCACCGGTTATCGTCCAAGCCCGGCACTTGAATTTCCCAGCATGGGAAGTGTGGTAACTCACGAGTTTCCGCCTCGCAATAATCTGCCGCAGTATGTCTGCATTCCCAGCCAGCCGAATCAGAATGCCGGCACGGGATATCTCAGTTCGTCGTTCGCTCCGTTCAGCCTCGGTGCCGATCCCGCCAACGGCAATTTCACCGTGCAGGACTTGAAACTCCCCGGGGATGTCGACGATCAGCGTTTCGGACGTCGCCGTCAGATCCTGGACGCTGTCAACGATTATTTCGTCACGAAGGAAAAGTCTGACTCTCTCTCTGCAGTAGATACGTTCTATCAACGTGCCTACAGTATGGTGAGTTCTGAACAAGCGCGCGAAGCGTTCAATATCAATGCCGAGCCGGATGCACTCCGCGATGAATACGGCCGAAACACAGCAGGTGCCCGCATGTTGTTGGCACGTCGTCTGGTCGAAGCAGGTTCGCGATTTGTGACGTTGACCTACGGTGGCTGGGATATGCACGATAACATCAATGGTGCCATCCGCGGTCAGTTACCGGCGTTTGATCAAGGTTTTGCCGCTTTGATTCGCGATCTCGACAACCGTGGATTGCTTAACGAAACGCTGGTGGCCGTTGCTTCCGAATTCGGCCGCACACCGAAAATCAATGCGACCGCCGGTCGCGATCACTGGCCGAAGGTCTTCAGCGTGGTGCTTGCCGGCGGCGGTATCAAGCAAGGATCTGTGTATGGCACGTCGAACTCGACCGCCAGCGAACCCGAAGACAACCCGCTGAATGTCGAAGACTGGGCCAGCACGATTTACAAGTGTCTGGGAATCGTTTCCGACAAGGAACTGATGGCTCCCGGCGATCGTCCCATCGAAATCGTCAACGGAGGAACAGTCCGTACTGAATTGCTCGCCTAAGTTGGTGAGTTTTAGTCGACAACGAAGGAAATCGTTGATCTGGAATCTTAACCGGTGTGGGCTGTGTTCCCCACGAACACAGCCCCACCTTTCAAAACCCACGAACTTCTACCTGTGGGGGGATTTGAACAATGCTGACCCGCTCCATTCCCAGTTTCCTGATCGCTCTGTTATTTGTTGGCTCCCAATTGGCTCCCGTCGACGCGGCTTCGCCGACTCTATCCATCATTCAACCTCGTGGTGGTCAACGCGGAACCGAATTAGAAGTCGTCTTCAGCGGAGCCCGCCTGGCAGATGCTCAAGAAATCTACTTCTACGAACCTGGAATGGAAACGCTGAAGATCGAGGCGATCGACGCCAACCAGATCAAAGTACAACTCAAGATCAATGCCGATTGTCGTTTGGGTGAACACGTTCTCCAGGTTCGCACAGCGACTGGAATTTCGGATTACCGCACGTTCTACGTCGGAGCACTCCCCTCGGTTGCCGAAGTCGAACCGAATACCGATTTCGAAACTCCTCAAATCATTTCAATGAATTCAACGCTGGTCGGCGTCGTGACGAGCGAAGATGTCGACTATTTCCAGGTCGAAGCAAAAAAAGGAGATCGTATCAGCGTTGAAGTCGAAGCAATGCGATTAGGCTCAACGTTGTTTGATCCTTATGTTGCCATTCTTGATAGCCGTCGTTTTGAACTGGCATCTTCCGACGACTCCCCTCTCGTTTGGCAAGATGCGGTCTGTTCGGTAATCGCACCGGAAGATGGCCAATATACGATCGAAATGCGGGAGAGCGCATACGCCGGAAGCGGCGGCTGCCAGTACCGACTGCACATCGGCAACTTCCCTCGTCCCACTGCGGCTTATCCCGCCGGTGGAAAAATGGGTGAGGAACTGGAAGTACGCTTTCTCGGAATGCCGAGCGGTGAACTCGTGCAAAAGTTTCCATTACCAACAACGTTTAATGAAGATTTCGGTCTGTTCGCCAGCGACGCGGGGGGGATTGCCCCCTCTGCAAATCCGACCCGGCTCACGGAACATGGAAACGTGCTTGAAGTCGAGCCAAACGAAACGATAGAGCAGGCGACTCCTGCCGAACTCCCGATGGCATTTAATGGAATTATCCAAGTTCCAGGAGATGTCGACCTCTTCAAGTTTTCTGCCAAGCAAGGTGTCACCTACGAAATTGAATGTTATGCCCGCAGGGTTCGTTCTCCTCTCGATGCCGTTATGGTTCTGCTGAATGCCCAGGGGCAGGCCATTGCTTCAAACGATGATTCCCGAGGCCCCGACAGTTATTTCCGCTTCGCCGTTCCGGCAGATGGCGATTACTTCATTCAGGTTTACGATCATCTGAAGCGTGGCGGAGTCGATTTTGTTTACCGCGTCGAATTCCAGCCGATTCCCGTCAATCTGTCGCTGGGGATTCCTCGAGTCGCCCGATATTCGCAATACCGACAAACGATTTTCGTCCCTCGCGGCGGCCGTTTTGCTACGGTCATGACGTGCAGCCGAAATAACTGGGGGGGCGACATGGTTCTTGAAACTCCCGAGTTGCCTCTGGGTATGACGATGACCGCCGAACCAATGCCGGCCAATCTGACATCGATGCCGGTGCTGTTCGAAGCAGCAGCCGATGCCCCCCTTTCAGGCAAATTGGTCGACCTGCGTGGTCGTCATGCCGATCCTGCACAAAATATTACAGGGGGATTTACGAATTTTGCTGACTTAATCATTGGCGACGGTCAGCGACTCTATTGGGGTAAGAAAGTCGACCAACTGGCTGTGGCCGTTGTGGACGAACTCCCCTTCAGTATTGAAATTGTCCAGCCACAGGTGCCGATCGTTCGTAACGGCTCAATGCAGTTGAAGATCGTCGCCACGCGAAAAGAAGGCTTCACAGCACCGATTACCGTGCAGGTGCCCTTCCTCCCGCCGGGAGTCAGCGGTGCCAGCTCTGTTCAAATCCCCGAAGGGCAGAACGAAATCACCTATCCGCTCAACGCCAACGGAGGCGCGGAAATTAAATCGTGGAAGATTTTCGCACTCGGCAATGCCAATGTCGATGGCGACGGCTGGGTTTCTTCTCAGCTCGCCACTCTTGATGTGGCTGATATGTTTGTCCAATTTGCAATGGAAAGAGCCGCTGTTGAATTAGGACAGACGACTGATCTGTTTTGCAAGATTACCGTCACCACCCCCTTTGAAGGCAATGCTAAAGCACAGGTCTTGGGACTGCCTCATATGGTGACTGCACCTGAAATGGAATTCACCAAGGATACGCAGGAACTTGTGTTCAAAGTCTCCACTAACGCCGAGATGAGTCCTCCGGGAACTCATAAGAATATTTTCTGCCAGGTCGTGATCACTCAAAACGGCGAACCGATCGTACACTCCGTTGGTGGAACTGAAGTTCGTATCGACAAACCGCTTCCAGCCCCGACAACACCCGAACCGATGCCCATGCCGGTTGCACAGGCCGAAGAAACACCAAAACCGCCCGAAGAAAAACGGCTGACTCGACTGGAGAAGTTGCGTCTGGAGGCCAAGGCCCGTGCCGAAGCTGCCGCTGCGGGGGGCGGAGAATAGTTCGGTATCAAATGTATCGATCACCGCAGTCACGGTACGATCCGTGGTTGCCAGAATTCTGTGGGACCACCGCGTTCCCTCAGATCGAATCACACACCCGCGAAACGAGAACCCTCAGTAAGAACCCTTAGAGGTCCCGCCATGAAAAGTCGTCAACGACTTGTCTTCTGCATCACCTGGTTGTTTGTACTCGGATGTTTTGTGCCGAACCCAACGAACACCTACGGCCAGGACCAGGCTCCGGCTGCGATCCGTGTGTATCCCGCGGAAATCAAACTGAATACCAGCCGTGATCGTCAGTCGTTCATCGTGCAGGCGGTCTTCGCCGATGGTATTACGCAAGATGCTACAGCCCAAGCGACTGTCACGCTGGCAGACGCCGCCTTGGTGCGTCAAGAAGGGAACATGCTGTACCCGGTCGCCGACGGTGCCACTGAATTGAAAATCGAATTTGGCGGACATACGCAAACGATCCCAATTACTGTTGAACAAGCGACGGTCGATCGCCCCATTAGTTTCCGACTTGATGTCATGCCGGTGTTTATGAAATCCGGTTGTAACATGGGAAGCTGCCACGGTGCCGCGCGCGGAAAAGACGGTTTCCGCCTGTCGCTCTTCGGATTCGATCCTGAAGGGGATCATTTCCGGCTGACACGCGAACAAAGCACGCGCCGCGTCAATCTGGCTCTGCCTCACGAATGTCTCCTCGTCGAAAAGTCATCTGGAAAAGTTCCGCACACGGGTGGAAAACGCTTTGAAGAAGGAAGCGAATACTACAACACATTAATTCGCTGGTTGGAAGCGGGTGCCCCCAACGATCAGGGTGAAGTTCCCAAAGTGGTTAAAGTCGAACTCTATCCTGAAAACGGTGTGCTTGATGGCGAAGGAAGCGAACAACGTCTGTCCGTCCGTGCGACGTATTCCGACGGTACCGACCGCGACGTCACATCGCTCGCCTACTTCATGACAAACAACGACAATTCGGCCGGGGTTACACAAGAAGGAGTCGTCACTGCTGCCAATCGAGGCGAAGCCTTCATTATGGCCCGCTTCGAAACGCATACGGTGGGTCGACAATTCATCGTGCTTCCCAAAGGTCTGCAATTTCAGTTTCCCGAAACGCCCGAAAATAATTACATCGACACACTGGTTAATGCCAAGTTACGAAAATTGCGAATCTCCCCCTCGGAACTTTGCACTGATGAGGCCTTTTTGCGTCGCGTATATCTCGACATCATCGGTGTCCTCCCTGAGGTGGAAGAGTTCGACCGCTTCATAGCGAGTACCGATCCGAACAAACGCGAACTGCTGGTCGACGAACTCCTCGAACGCAAAGAATTCGTCGAAATCTGGGTGATGAAATGGGCCGAACTTCTACAGATTCGCGAAGTTCCCAACCGAGTCAGTTACAAATCTGCAATTCGCTATTACAACTGGCTGCAGGACAAGATCGCCAACAACGTACCGCTCGATAAGATGGTTCAAGAGCTTCTCGCTTCAAACGGCGGAACGTTTGCGAACGCAGCGACAAATTACTATCAAAACGAAACCGATACACTGAAGACCGCAGAAAATGTCGCTCAGGTCTTCATGGGAATGCGAATCCAATGCGCTCAGTGTCATAACCATCCGTTCGATCAATGGACCATGGATGATTACTACAGTTTCTCCGCTTTCTTTTCGCAGATCGGTCGTAAGGGAGGTGAAGATCCTCGCGAACTCATTATTTTCAACAGCGGTGGAGGTGAAGTGACGCACCCCGTTGGCGGCCGCGTCATGCCCCCGAAGTTTCTCGGTGGTGCCGTACCCGATGTCGCGGGAAAAGACCGTCGTGAAGTGCTTGTGAAATGGCTGGCATCGGCCGAAAACCCGTACTTTGCAAAGAACCTAGCCAATATCGTCTGGGCACACTTCTTCGGTCGTGGCATTATCGAACCAGTCGATGACGTTCGCGTCAGCAATCCTGCGGTCAATCCCGAATTGCTTGAAGCACTAGGAACGAAATTCACCGAATACAATTACGACTTCAAGAAACTTGTCCGCGATATTTGTACGTCGCGTACGTATCAACTCTCAACACAAGCCAATGAATCCAATGCCTCGGATCAGGCAAACTTCGCTAAAGCCGAACTACGCCGGTTGCGAGCCGAAGTGTTACTCGATTGCATCAGTCAGGTCACGCTGACGAAGAATAAATTCCCAGGACTGCCGTTGGGTGCCCGAGCGGTGCAGATCGCCAATGGAAACACATCGACGTACTTCCTCACGACATTCGGACGCGCGACCCGCGAAAGTGTCTGTTCGTGTGAAGTCAAGATGGAGCCAAATCTCTCGCAGGCTCTCCATTTGCTCAACGGGGAAACCATTAATCAGAAAATGAAACAGGGAAATCTTATCGGTCTGCGATTGCAGGAAGGTAAATCCTGGCAGGACGTCATGACCGAGATGTATGTTGCCGCCTTCTCGCGTAAGCCGACCGAGAAGGAAATCGCAGCCATCAACGAAATACTTACGGGAATTGATGCGGCACAACACCCACAGGTTCTCGAAGATATCTTCTGGGCTGTATTGAATTCTCGCGAATTTGTGTTCAATCACTGATATAGCAATCGAGTTCGGTACCAGTTCTGTATGAAAAGAAATTTACGTTCAGGCCTTGGTGTTTCGCCTGTGTTGTGTCTCAAGGAACATTCCATGATACTTTCTATTCGTTCGATTTGCCGCCGTCTGCTGTGTGGAACGGCGTTGCTCGCTTTCTGTTCCACCTCAGCATTCGCGGAAGATAAGGCCGACGAAAAGGTCACCTACGACGACCACATCAAGCCGATTTTCCGTGAGAAGTGCGGTTCTTGTCACAATACCGACAAGAAAACGGCCGGTCTCGACCTGATGAGCTATACCGCCACGATGCAGGGTGGCGGCTCGGGAGTCGTCATCGAAGCGGGTGATGCCAGTGCCAGCTATCTGTACGATGTCGTCGCACACATTTCCGAACCATACATGCCACCCAACTCTGAAAAACTTCCGAACGAAACGCTGGCAATCATCGCCAAGTGGATCGACGGAGGAGCGTTGGAAAATTCCGGATCAAAACCGATCGCGAGAAAAAAACCTAAAGTCAGTTTATCGCTGACCGGCGCTCCCACGGGGCGTCCCGAAGGTGATCCGCCGATGCCCGGTCCGATGTTGCTCGAACCGGTCATCACCACCACACAACGTGGTGCTATCACCGCCTTGGCAACCAGCCCTTGGGCTCCCCTGGCTGCCGTCGCCGGGCAAAAGCAGGTTCTCCTCTACAATACAAATACGCTTGAGTTGATCGGCGTCCTCCCCTTCCCGGAAGGAACGCCGCATGTCCTGAAATTCAGCCGAAACGGATCGCTGTTGCTCGTCGCCGGAGGCCGCGGTGCCTATCAAGGACTTGTAGTGCTCTTCGACATTAAAACGGGAGAACGAGTCACCGAAATCGGTGACGAACTCGATACTGTGCTCGCCGCCGACATCAGCGCCGATCAGACCCTGGTTGCACTGGGGGGAACCTCAAAAATCGTCAAGGTCTACAAGATCGAAGACGGTCAACTCCTTTACGAAATCAAAAAACACACCGAATGGATCTACGCCGTAGCCTTCAGCCCCGATAACGTCCTGTTGGCGACCGCCGACCGAAATGGGGGACTCATTATCTGGGAGGGAATCAACGGCCGCGAGTTCCTTGTTCTGGGAGGGCATGGGGCCGCGATCAATGGCTTGTCCTGGCGGATTGATTCCAACCTGCTTGCCTCATGCAGCGAAGACGCATCCATTCGACTGTGGGAGATGGAAAACGGCACTATGGTCAAGAATTGGGGAGCGCATAGCGGTGGCTGCTCGTCGGTTGAGTTTGCACTCGACGGCCGCATTGCTTCGTGTGGACGCGATCGACTCACTCAACTCTGGAACCAAGATGGTGCACAAATCAAGGCATACGAGGCCTTCAACGACTTGGCATTACAGGTCACGTTCTGCGACGAGACCAATCGTATTATTGCCGGCGATTGGACCGGTACGATCCGCGTCTGGGACGCTGCTGAAGGAACTCTGGTAGGAGAACTGAGCCCTAATCCGCCCCCCCTCGCCGACCGAATTACTGCCTCGACCCAAGCGCTGGAGTCGAGTAAGACCGAACATGCGAAACTTGTCGCTGCAGCTGAGGCGGCTCAGACGGCGGCTACAAAAGTTCAAACAGAACTCGATACAGCGAATAAAGCCGTGACCGATAATCAGACGCTGCTGGATACGGCAAAGACTAAAGTTGGTGAACAGCAGAAAGTCGTCGAAACCGCAACTGCGGCCAAAGCGGAGTCTGACAAGGCCGTTGCAGAAGGAGAGGCCGAACTCGTTACCTTAAACGAGGTTCTTACGAAGGCTAAAGAAGAAGCCGCGAAGGATCCCAACAACGCCGATTTGGCTAAGGCCGCGGAGGAAGCACAAAACCAAGTTAACGCTAAAGCTGCTGCGATCGTCGAAGCCAAAAAAGTGGTTGAGACGAAGGCGACAGAACTGAAAGCGGCTCAAGATCAGCTTGCCGTGCATCAGAAAGAAGTCGAAACCTATACTGCAAACGTGGACACGGCACAGAAACAGGTCGCCACATTGACGGAAAGCCTGAAACCAGCGATTGAAGCCGCTGCCGCAGCCAAAACCGCTGCCGATGCAGCCGCCGGAGTCGTTACAGCTGCCGAAGCCAAACTGAAGCACTGGCAGGATGCGTTGGCGTTTGCCCAACAAGTCAATCAGCAGGCGAGTGCAGCAGAATAGAAATTCGATGACGAATCAAGAGCCGGTATCATCTCCGCTGACGGTGGATGTGATGCTGGCTCCTTGCATGCGCTAATCGTTCATTGTCGAACGCTGAACTCTCGCTCCTTGATTTTCCCATCCCAACAGCACGACCAGAAATGCCATTAATGGCAATATGCCTACCACAGTGAGAATAGAAGGTCGTATCCCAGGATCGGCATCGACCATGGCCCCTACGACAGGATGCACGATCGAGATGATCATCCAGGCCGAAAAACCAAGCGTGCCCCCGACTTTCCCCTGGTTTTTCGCCGAGATTTCCTGGTTGAGCGAATAGTATAGAGGGAACAACCCGAGCGAACCAAATCCGGCGATCCAGAACATGCTGATCAGCAGCCAACCTTTGGCAAGAAACGCCGCTGGAATCACTCCCCCTGCCAGCAGAGCGAAGCCGAAGAAAATTGCAAGTCGTGCTCGATGCACATTCCAACCCGCACGCGACAAGAAATATGTCAAACCTCCGCATGCGATACTGCCTGCAAACGTGCTGACGTAATACATGGCAGAGATATACTGTACGTCGTCGAGACCGTAACCATGTTCTTTGCCAAGTATCAGCGGCAACCAGACACGCAGGTAATGCCAGTGAATGTTGATGCAATTGACAAAGAGAAACAAAATCCAATAACGGCGAGTTGTGAACACCTGCCACAACGGAATTTCGATCAGCTTGATTTCATGATCGACCGACGTCGCTTCCGCTGTCGCGTATACTTCGCGCTGCATGTCGGCATAGGTCGTCGAATTCCACCACCAGAGAGCCCACGGAACGCCGAGTACACCAACAACAAGAAACAAACCATACCAGTGTGATGGAGACACACGATCCCATGCAACAATGGCCAAGGGAATCACGATTGCACCAATTGATGCACCGCTCTGCAAAAGACTGTTTCCCCAGGTTCGCTGTGCCGGTCGAAACACGCGCTGGGTTGTCCGCAATGCACAGGGCCAATGACCCGCTTCAAACATTCCCAAAATAAACCGGCTTATCGCCAATACGGTCACATGTCCGACAAACGCAGGCATCGTCCCGGCAATCGACCACACGACGACGACCAGCGGATACAAGATGCGAACGCTGACTTTGTCGGCGAGCACACCGAACAACAATCCACCACACGCGAAGCCAATACCAAACCAGCTTTCGAGTTGCCCATACTCCTGCTCACTGAGACTGAAGGTCTTCTGCAGCCGCTCTGCGTTTTGGGTGAATGCCGCACGATTGGCGTAATTGAGCACGAGTGCCGCCATCAGAATCACCCCCATCCACTGCGCCCAGGCTTCGCTGCGGACAGGGGAAGACGATTCCGTTTCCGAATTGATATTCATGCCGACGCGCTTTCCGTTACGGGTTCGATTTTCACCGCACAATATTTGAATTCCGGAATTTTCCCGAACGGATCGAGTACATCAATCGTCAGCACGTTCGCCGCGGCTTCGCGAAAATGGAACGGAATGAAAATGCATCCCGGCTCGACACTTTCTTCGGCACGAACAGCCAGTTCGATCGCTCCTCGACGGCTGCTCACGCGAATTCTCTCGCCGTCGCTGATGTTCAGAACTGCCAGATCGATGGGATGGATCACGACAAATGCTTCCGGTTCGATCGCATTGAGCGCCTGGCTCCGCCTCGTCATGCTCCCCGTATGCCAGTGTTCGAGCACGCGCCCCGTGCTGAGAACATAAGGATACACGGCATCGGGAACCTCTGCCGCAGGGAGATACGGACACGGGACAAGTTTTCCTTTTCCATCCAATGTCGGAAAAGTATCTCCAAAGAGAATCTTTTCGCCGTCTTCATGCTCGGGGTCTCGACACGGCCATAACTTGCCGGTCGGTCCGAGATTCTCGTACGTCAGTCCACGATAACTCTCCGTCAGCGACGCGAATTCAGCAAAGATGTCCGCGGGAGAAGCGTAGTTCATCGACATACCCAAGCGGTTGGATATCTCGCAGATGATTCGCCAGTCCTCACGCGATTCACCGGGACCGTCGACCACTTTGCGTCCCAACTGAACGCGGCGGTCGGTATTGGTGTACGTCCCCGTTTTCTCAAAAAAAGTGCTTGCAGGGAGAATCACATCGGCGAACTCGGCAGTCTCGGTGAGAAAGATATCTTGAACGACGAGAAAGTCGAGACTCGCTAACGCCTTGCGGACCTTGTTGATATTCGGATCGGAAATGAACGGATTTTCTCCGAGGATGTACATTCCACGAATCGATTTTGCGAGTGCTCCCTTCATGATCTCAACAACCGTCAGCCCAATGTGGTGATCGAGTTCGACTCCCCACGCCCGTTCGAATTTTTGTCGTATATCGAATCGAGTGACGAGCTGGTAATCGGGATAGGCAAGCGGAATCAGCCCAGCATCACTTGCCCCCTGCACATTGTTCTGCCCGCGCAGCGGATGCAGCCCCGTCCCCGGCCGGCCGACATTGCCGGTGAGCAGACACAACGAAATAAGACAGCGCGCATTGTCTGTCCCCGTAATGTGCTGTGAGATGCCCATCCCCCAGAAAATTAGCATGCTCTTTGCACGGCCAATGGTTTCGGCAATGTCGACAATTGTTTCCGCAGGGATGCCGCAAATCGCCGCCGATTTCTCGGGCGAGTAATCGTCGAGGAGCAGCTTTTTCAGTTCATCAAATCCGCAGGTGCGCTGTGCGACGAACTTTTCGTCAATCAGGCCATCGCGTATTAACACGTGCATGACACCGTTGTAGAACGCAACGTCGGTTCCGGGTTTGATTTGTGCAAAGTGCGTGGCGAAGTCGACCATGTCGTGCCTGCGGATGTCGACAACGATCAATTTGACGCCGCGCTTTGTGGCTTCCTTCATAAATGTAGCAGCAACGGGATGGTTTGCCGTCGTTTGTGAACCTGTGATGAGAATGACATCCGAGTTCTCAACATCGGCGAAGACATTGGTGACCGCCCCCGATCCAATCGTTTCCATGAGTGCCGCGACCGACGACGAGTGACAGAGCCGCGTACAATGATCGACGTTGTTCGTGCCAAACCCCGCTCGAACGAGTTTCTGAAACAAATAGGCTTCCTCGTTCGAGCACTTAGCCGAGCCGAAGCCGGCGAGCGCGTTATTCCCATAGGCCTGCTTGATCCCGTTCAATTTCTCAGCGACGAGGTCAAGCGCTTCATCCCACGTTGCCTCGCGGAAGGCGGGCATCACTTCATCGATGTCGACGATTCCCCCCGGCTTCCTGCGCTGGCCCGAGGTTTCCTTCACCTCGGACGACAACGCCCCTTTAGGATACGCTGACTCTTTCCGAATGAGTGGTTTCGTCAATCGATGTGGGTGCATCGTGTAATCCCAACCGTATCGGCCCTTGACACACAGTCGGCCATGATTGACCGGGCTCTCGCGCCCTTCGGTCATTACGATGCGGTTATCGACTGTATAAACCGTCGTCGAACACCCGACACCGCAATAAGGACAGACGGTGTCGGTCGCTTTCATCTCCGATTTGGGGATAATCGGCAGCGTGATCGCCTTCGGTGTGAGGGCTCCGGTCGGACAATAGCTGACACATTCCCCACACGAGACGCAGGTACTCTCTCCCATCGGAGAATTGAGATCGAATGCAATTTGAGCGTTGTGCCCTTTGCCGCTACGACCAATCACATGATTCGATTGAATATCGTCGCATGCACGGATGCAGCGATCGCATAAAATACATGCCTGATGATCGACGGCGATCACCGGCGACGAAAAATCTTGCAGTGGATTCGTCGCTTTCTCAGGGAGCGAGTGCCCCTGTGGGTCTGTGAGTCCATACCGACGTCCCAGTGCTTCAAGTTCGCAATCGCCGCTCGTCTTTTCGCGCTCGCAGGGAACGAGATGTTCCTCAAGCAACAACCTTGTCAGCACACGTCGATGTTGTTCGACTTTGGGAGAAGTCGTATCAACCGCCATCCCGTCGCGGCACTCGCGCATGCACGATGGAGCGAGAACTCGTTCGCCCACATCGACGACACACATGCGACAAACACCGACAGGTTCCAGTTTCGGGGAATGACAAAGAACTGGAATTTCGATCCCCGCTGCTTGCGCCGCAGACCAGATGGTCGTACCCCGCGGGACGGAAACCGATTGACCGTCGATTGTCAGAGTGATTGTCTGCGACGTTGATTCGGTTCGATTTATCATTGACTAATTCCCAAATTTATCAGTAGCAGAGATCGGAATGCCGATTCCTCAATTCCACTACAATTCAGTATTTTAGAGATCCTGTAGAAGCACGGTGGCCATACGATCTCATCCAGGTACAACATCTGGAAAATGTTTCAACAACGACATGATCGGGTTCAGTGCAACCTGACCGAGGCCGCAAATCGACGTTTGTTCGAGTGTCGGGGCTAATTCCTGTACGATCGCCAGATCGCTCGCCGGGCGTGTTTTCTGTGATATGCCGTGGAGGATGCCTACGGCTTGTTCGCTTCCCAGGCGGCAGGGTACACATTTTCCACACGATTCGTTACGGAAAAATTCAACGAGATTCACCGCCAACGACCACAAGTCGCGGGTATCGTTCATGACAATCACGGCACCTGTTCCCAGCATGCTACCGGCAGTCTTCATGGCGTCAAAATCGAGCGGCGTGTCAGCTTTGTCCGCGGGTAGAAAGTTAGAACTCGCGCCTCCGGGAAGAAATGCGAGCAACTCTATTCCGTCCTTCATGCCACCGGCCAAATCAATCAATTCGCGAACCGTCGTCCCGAGCGGTATCTCGTAAGGGCCGGGATGTTCGACGTCCCCCGAGATCGAAACGAATTTCAATCCCGCCGACCCGCGCATACCTTGCATCTCCCACCATTCAGGCCCGTGATGAATGATCGGTACCGCCAGCGCGAATGTCTCCACGTTGTTGATGAGAGTCGGCATGTTCCATAATCCGTGTGTTCCCGGATACGGAGGCTTGATGCGCGGTTCGCCTCGCTCGTCTTCGAGGGCCTGCAATAATGCCGTCTCTTCGCCAAGAATATACCCGCCGGGAGATACGAAAATCTCGATATCGAAGCTTCTGCCCGATCCGGCGGCATTGGGGCCCAGAATTTTTTGATCCCGTGCGAATTGAATCGCATCGTCGATCGATTGCTTTTCGGGGAGATATTCATGCCTCAGATAGATGATCCCCTGCTCTGCCCCGACGGTCAGTCCGGCAAGCAACATACCTTCGATCACCAAATGAGGGAGCTGCGAGAGAATCTCGCGGTCTTTGAAAGTCCCCGGTTCGCTTTCGTCGGCGTTACAAATGACGAACTTTGGCGACGCCTGTTCGTCGGCGACCATCTCCCACTTCTTGCCCGTGGGAAACCCGGCTCCCCCCATGCCACGAAGCTTGCAGGCCGCCAGTCGTTCGATGCAAGTTGCCGGGAGATCCGCTTTTCGCGATAGAAGCTCCCGCACCGTCCCGTAACGACATTGTTCTTCGGGATAGGGATCGCAACGAAACGATTTAGGAGATTCACCTCCTCGGGAATTCGATAAATCGGTATTCCACCACGTATCGATGTCATTAAGCGAATAGGGAGCAAGGGGATTCTCGTTGATGGCGACCGCCGGAGCGGCGTCGCAGCGTCCAACACAAGAGACCTCTTCGATGGCGAAATTGGGATCGTTTATTGACCGGCTTCTCAATTCCGCCATCGCCGCTTCACGACCCGCAAGACAACAGACTACGTCGCGACAAACTTGAACCACATTCCGGGGGGGCGGAGTACGCCTGAAATAAGGATAAAAACTAACCAATCCTTCAAGTCGATAGAGCGGCACCCGAAACTCTTTTGCGAGTTCTCTCAGCGTTTGATCGCTGAGGTAACCTAATGCGTGTTGCCGTTCTGACATCGCTCGCAGCAGTTTCACGATCGGCCTTTCTCTCGATATGTCGACGTTCTCCATCGGATAAGATAACGAATCGGTTCGGCAGCGTCAGCGCAAGTTCGACCTCGCGAGACTTTTCCATCTCCTCCGACTTTGTCATGATAATGAACGGGGGGCGGCGTTCGACATACGGCGTCCTGGGTATTCACTTCTCAATAAAACTGTCGAATCACTAATTCCAAGAGGGATCGATATGTTGAACAGAATGACCTCGTTTGGATTATCTTTCTCAATCATTGTTCTGGTGTTATCGAGTATCGCCACGGCCCAACAAAGCGTCAAAGTCCAGGCGAGAAAAGAATTCGGTATCGATAAGCGAATACCGTGGACGACGTCCACGGTCGTTGGAACGCCCGATCCACCATCGCCATATGTAACCGAGATCGCCTATTCAAAGCTCAAATTCTTTGAGCCTTTGGAAATGTCAGTCGTACCAGGGTCGAATCGGTTGGCAATCGCAGAGCGGCCGGGCAAGATTCTGACGTTCGTCAATGATCGTAAAACCAGTGAACCGCAGCTTTTGGTCGATTTGAAAAAAACGACATACGGGCTGGCGTTTCACCCGCAGTTCGAAAAGAACGGCTATTTCTTCGTAACCTATATTCTCGATCCGCAGAATGAGCAGCCGAATGGCTCGCGTCTGTCGCGTTTCCGCGTCACGAAACATGATCCGCCGATTGCCGACTTGTCGTCAGAGACGATTCTCTTGGAATGGCCCTCTGGAGGGCACAATGGGGGTTGTCTGCGTTTTGGTCCTGACGGATATCTGTATCTTGCCACCGGAGACGGAAGCGGCATCGCAGATGGATTACTGACCGGACAAGATCTTTCTGATCTGCTGGGATCCATCTTGAGAATCGACGTCGACCATCCTGCCGAAGGGATGAATTATGGAATCCCCAACGATAACCCCTTTGTAAATACTGATAAGGCTCGTCCCGAGATCTACTCTTACGGTCACCGTCAGGTGTGGAAATACAGTTTCGACACAATAACCGACACCTTCTGGGCGTGTGAAGTCGGGCAAGATTTGTGGGAAATGGTCTACATCATCGAAAAGGGAGGCAATTATGGCTGGGGTGTGATGGAAGGAAAACATCCATTTCGTCCCGAGCGCCCCAAAGGGCCAACGCCATTTATTCCGCCGATTGTCGAACATCCGCACTCCGATTTCCGTTCGATCACTGGGGGGTTTGTATATCACGGAAAACGGATGCCCGAACTCGAAGGAACTTACATCTATGGCGACTACGATACCGGCCGTATCTGGGGATTGAATTACGATCTGAAACAGAAGAAGGTCGTCGATCATCGCGAATTGACAGATACCAATTATCGTATTGTCGGCTTCGGGCAAGACCCTGCCGGCGAAATCTATGTGCTTGATTTTCCAGGGGGATTGATTCACCAATTGAAGAAACGCCCCCCGCAAGCCGATACGACGAAGAATTTCCCTCGAAAGTTAAGCGATACGGGATTGTTTTCTTCGACGAAATTGCACGAACCCGAAGCGGGAGTCATTCCGTATTCGGTCAATGCACAACTCTGGTCGGACGGCGCGTACAAAGAACGATTTCTGGCATTACCTAACGACTCGCAAATTGAATTTGACGTCGTGACGTATCCTCAACCGGCACCGGGATCGGTTCCCGGTTGGCGATTTCCCGATGGAACCGTGCTTGTCAAAACGTTTTCACTCGAAATGGAATTCGGTAATCCCGAATCGCGCAAGCGGCTTGAGACGCGAATTTTGCATCACGAACGCCTTCCTGGAAACGACGATGAATATGGCAACCAGGTCTGGAACGGTTACACCTACATCTGGAATGACGACCAAACCGACGCCGTGCTCGCCGAGACACGGGGGGAAAACCGTACATACACCATCGCCGATTCTAATGCCCCCGGTGGCCAGAGAGAACAGGTTTGGCGCTTTCCCAGCCGCGCCGAATGCACACTTTGTCACACTATGGCGGCAAAATACGTGCTAGGCATGAGCACGATTCAGATGAATAAAGATCACAACTACGGCGGTTATCTTGCCAATCAATTGGCAACGTTCGATCACTTAAATCTGTTCACCGAAGAACTCCCCCAACCGCCGGAAGAATTACCCTCACTTGCCGATTTTCATGACGAAAGTGTGGACATCAACGAACGGGCTCGTGCGTATCTGCATTCGAACTGCTCGCACTGCCATCGCAAATGGGGGGGCGGTAATGCAGAATTTCAGTTGCTCTCGACACTTCCGCTTGCCGAGACCGGCACAATCAACATTCGACCCGGCCAGGGGGCGTTTGACCTCGACGATCCCCGACTGCTCGTCCCCGGCGATGCATCGCGCTCGATGATCTATCACCGCATGACACGTTTGGGACAGGGCCGGATGCCGCATATTGCTTCGACCGTCATCGACAAACCGGCGGTCGAGTTGATCCGCCAATGGATCGACCAGTTGACGCCGACGTCCGAATAACGGCAATTGACGTTTTTTCCTCATGTTTAATTCGAAACCGACAAGGGCTGGGAAGTTCTGAAATATGGGTTAAACACTTTGTGATTTCCAGTTTGTTTTTCCCGATCCCTCAAACACGATTAGCACCACATGACTGATTCCACACCATTCCCCGGGCGATTTCCTTATACGCGGTTACGCCGTTTGAGACAGCATGACTGGTCGCGACGGCTGACGGCCGAACACCAACTTTCGGTCGACGACTTGATTTGGCCAGTATTTGTGCATGAGGGGAAAAACACACGAACGCCAATCGCTTCGATGCCCGGTGTCGAACGCCTGTCGATCGACCTCGTGGTCGAAGCGGTCACTGAGGCTGCGGAATTGGGGATCCCGGTCGTTGCGTTATTTCCTGCGACCGATCCAACGCTCAAGGATCCTGATGGGAAAGAAGCACTTAATCCCGAGAACCTCGTCTGCCGGGCTGTTCGGGCGATCAAACAAAGCGTGCCGGATATCGGCATCATGTGCGATGTCGCGCTCGACCCATATACAAGCCATGGACAAGACGGCCTGGTGCGCGACGGGTATGTGGTCAACGACGAATCGGTCGATGTCCTTTCCCGGCAGGCGGTCGTGCAAGCCGATGCAGGATGCGACATTATCGCCCCGTCGGATATGATGGATGGCCGTATTGGCGCAATTCGTCAGGCACTCGACTTGTCGAATCACGTCGACGTGCAAATTATGGCGTACGCGGCGAAATATGCCTCTGCGTTTTATGGACCGTTTCGCGATGCGGTCGGGTCGTCTTCAAATCTTGGCGGCGGAGACAAGCGGACATATCAGATGAATCCCGCGAACGGAGATGAAGCGATTCGCGAAGTTGCGCTCGACATCACCGAAGGAGCCGACATGGTGATGGTCAAACCTGGAATGCCTTATCTCGATATCGTCATGCGGGTTAAGCAGGCGTTCGGTGTACCGACATTTGCGTACCAGGTGAGCGGCGAGTACGCGATGCTTACCGCCGCTGCAGAACGAGGCTGGCTCGACCGCGAAAAGGTGATGCTTGAAAGTCTGTTAGCGTTCAAACGTGCCGGGGCAGATGGCGTGCTGACGTATTTCGCCTTGGAAGTCGCCCGGCGATTGAAGAAGTTATAGAGGTGAAACGAAAAGGATTTCAATGCCATTTCGACGCACTTATTGTCACCCGATTTCGTTTGGTAAACCACCGAACTGCCGGACAGCTTCATAAACCACCGTATTCACGGTACTGGCAAGATTCAGACTTCGGACGGTCTCTCGCATCGGCAGCTTGAGATTTTGGCTGGGATTTCTATTTCGCACCGATTCCGGCAAGCCTGTGGTCTCGCTACCGAAGAGTAACACGTCGCCGCGAGAAAAGGTGGCATTCCAGACCATTCGCTCGCCGAATTTGGTCAGGCACCACCATGTGCGGTCGGGTAGCCGTTTTTCAACCGCAATAAGATCATCGACTGCTTCCCAATCGAGATGCTGCCAATAGTCCATACCGGCTCGTCGCAAGTGTTTTTCGTCGAGCCGAAATCCAAGCGGCCTCACGAGCCACAATTTGGCCCCGACGGCGACGCAGGTCCGTCCGATGTTACCGGTGTTCTGCGGGATGTCAGGGTGATAGAGCACGATGTGCAAAAGCGGTTCGGTCATGATCGCCCAAGATACGAAATCATTGGTGCTTCCACAATCGATACGAACCCACTCATCGCCGTTGCCCGCTCTCGATTGTTATGCCAAACCAGGCGATACGTCCAGGACATCGGCGCAGCGAGATATACCCTCCCACGCAAGACGGACCGATCGAGAAATCTGCACCAATTCCGTTACAGAATATTGCGGATCTTTGTGAGAAACTCGGCGTTCGATTTGAAGCGTTCGAGCGTTCGCGTCAATTGCTCCATCGCTTCAACCGGCTTCATCGAAATGAGGCTGCGTCGCAGCAAGGTGACACCTTCGAGCACATCGGGAGAGAGAATCTTTTCTTCCCGTCGTGTTCCCGACATAGTGATATCGATAGAAGGCCAGATGCGGCGGTCGGCCAGTTCGCGACTGAGAACCATTTCCATGTTCCCCGTCCCCTTGAACTCCTGGAAGATCACTTCGTCCATTCGGCTGCCCGTGTCAATTAGTGCCGTGGCGGCTACAGTCAGCGATCCACCTTCGTCGAACCGTCTCGCCGTGCCGAACATTTTCTTCGGGATATCCATCGCTTTGACGTCGAGTCCGCCGGACATCGTACGACCTGTGTTGCCGATCCATTTGTTGAAGGCCCGGGCGGTTCGTGTGATGCTGTCGAGAAGGATGAAGACTTCCCCCCCCGACTCGGCGATTCGTTTGGCACGCTCGAAAATCAACTGGCTGATGCGTACATGGCTTTCGACATCGCGGTCCATTGAAGAAGCGATGACTTCTCCCTTAATTCGCCGCTGCATTTCGGTGACCTCTTCAGGTCGTTCGTCGATCAGCAGAACGATCAGGTGCATTTCAGGATGATTCTCGATGACGGCATCGGCAATATCCTGAAGGAGCATTGTCTTGCCCGTTCGCGGCGGTGCCACAATCAGTGCACGTTGCCCTTTACCGATGGGAGTCAGCAGATCCATCACCCGCATGGTAATTGGCGTGGGACCAGTCTCCAGCTTGATTTGCTCGAACGGGTTGACGGGTGTGAGTTCGTCGAAATTGCGGATTGCCTGGTATTCCTCGATAGTGCGACCGTCGATCGTTTCAATGCTCTTGAGTCGCGGTCCCTGCCCCTTCGTCCCCGGACCGACTTCCCCTTTAATCAAAATTCCTTCGCGCAATCGATGACGTTCGATCAGAGAACTGGATACGAACGAATCGGAATCCTGAGCGACGTAGTTGGCTTTCGGATCACGTAGAAAACCGTACCCTTTGGGATGTAGTTCAAGAATGCCCTCGATGTCTCCGATGACATCCTGCCCGTTCTGCCCCGACGTACGCGTCTGTGAAACTTGCGATCGGTTGCGACGTTGTTGACCAGAATGAGAGCCCGATCCGTCACGGTGGCGTCCCCCTCCGTTATTTCCGCGGCGTTCTCCACCGGCGTTGCTGCCACCTCCACCTCCGCCTCCGCCCCCACCACCTCGTCTTCGACGGCGGCGTCGACGGCGACGCTGTCCCCCTTCGTCTCCACCACCTCCACCTCCGCCGCCCCCTTCACCCGGCTGGCGACCTCCCTCTCCGCTGTTCTGAGCAGACCGTTGCTCGGTGCCAGTTTCTTCAGAGGCGGCGCGAGCGTTTGATTCTCGCGATTCGACACTCGACGTTGCCGGCCCCCCTTCGATTGAAACGGGGGCGGTTTCTGCACCATCGGCCGGAGCTTCGGCACGACGTCGCGTTCGCGTTGTGCGTTTGACTGCCGGCTTCTTGTTCTCCCCCTCCGCTTTCGGTTCATCGGCACTTTGACGCGACTCATCGGCAGCAGCCGTCTTGGAATTGGCAACCGCCTTCGATTCCCCCGTGTCGCCGGGAGTGGTTTCGTTGGCCGTTCGACGTCGTCGGGTTTTGCGCACAGGAGTTCCCGCACTTTTTTCAGTCATAGTCAGTCTCATTAGAACTCGTTGAGAAATCCGGTTGAAGACGGATGCAACCGGCGAATTTTGCAGAAAAATCAGTGTTAAACAAGTGACGAAACGTTACTGCGACACAGCAGTAACAGACAATTTCGTACACTTATTTCGGCATGCGATCGATCCGGGAACTGCGCATGGTCATAGACTAATGCTTGACTTCAGGAGCAAAGATATCGTCCACCTGACAATCCGATACCATCCCAGACTATTGCATAGCCGCTTCACACGCTGGCAGGTGGAATGCCAAGAAGCAATTGTCCGCAGGATGTTGATCCTACGTTCGCGGGATAGCCTCTCAAAAAACCTGAAACGATTGGTCCCAACTCTGAATGTGGAATCCGGCAACTGTCCTTCCGTGGACACTCCTCGATCGATGGCTGTTAGGGACTGACGACAATAGTCTCATTCGGTTAAGGGGTTTCCCGTCCAGACGAACATTTCATTCACTGGAAATCATGATCCTCAAGCCGGACGACCCAATTCAAAACAACAATGCGCAGAGACTTTTTAGGGAGTCGAACATAGAATCCCGGAGCATGACTCTGCTTTGCACGACTGGAATGAAACCCCAGTTCCCTGTCTCGAAATTCCCCGAGAGGGACACGCCACAAAGCCACCGCATCGATAAGTTGGAAGTCGAGAAACTCACAGAGTGAGAGACTCAAAATTGAGACTCTCTAAGAGCCACTCGCTGAGATTCCTTCAGAATCCCCATCCACGGCAGGAATGTACCTGAGATTTACCAGCCACTCCGAATACCTTTCAAGCTCTCCACAACTTCAACTGAACTGCTGGTTGACAAACCGTTGTGGTCAAGCCCTCCGAAAGGAATCATGGCTTACGATCTAATATGTATCATAACTTTCCGATCAGTTGTGTCAATTCAACTCTACCGGAATTTACGCACTTTTTGTCGTTCCCAGAAAAAAAATCTGCTTCGATAGATTCGGACTGGAATTGAAGTTACGTCCGATAGCCCCATATTTTCCCCTCGGTATAGCCGCGAAAATCACAAAACCGTTCGCTTGAGGGTATCAACAGGGCCAATGAGGGAGAGGAGGTTCCCAGACGTTGATTAACGACGCCGAATCGCAATCAAGTGACGATTGCAAGATCAGCAGGAGTCAACGATTCGGACTAGCAACTCAGAATCTCAAGCCGCGGCAAATCATTATGATATTCACAAGCTTTACCGAATGCTCGAGTATCATCATGACGAAACTAGCGAGTTACCGTCTGGCCGATCAGATCGGTATTCAAGACATGCTGAGTCCGCGAATAACGAATCGGATTTCGTTTGAAGTTCTCGCGATTCGATTCATTCGTGAAGACATACAGATCGCCATCGTAATAGGCACCGAATTTTGTACTTCCGGGAATGGCGCGGTCGGTTTCAGCCAGAATCACGGGATCGCAACCCAGCAGTTTCGGTGCGTATTGCTCGGGGTTGTCTTTGAATTTTGCCAGTTCATCGGCACTGCTGAGATAGTATGTCACCCCTTTATGCGTTGACGTGAACTCGGGGCTCCCTTTGAGCCATATTCGCTGATGCCACAACGCGACGGGGCTGTATTTATCGAGTCCTGTCAGCACACCGTTTTCGTCCTTAAGTGTGGCGACAGGTGGAATTGCCGATGTATCATTAGCAGCAATGGCCGACTTTCCGACACTCGATGCGGGCTTTGCCGAGTTCGGTTTGCGGGTATCGTCTTCCGTCTTTTTCGCGAGCAACATCTTTTCATATTGTTGATGTTTGACTATGTTTTTGACGGCCGATGCCAAGTATTTGGCTTTGTTCTGGTAGCCGACGTTGCGCGAAATCACTTGCCCGTCGGGTCGCAAAAAAACGTCGGAAGGAAGTGAATCGATCTGATATTTCTCCGCCAGATCGGGCTCTTTGTCGGTGTCAACCTTTACGAGAATCGCCTGGTTATTGAGAACACGGGTCAATTCCGTCGATTTGAGCACTTCCTGCTCCATCTGCTGGCACGGGCCGCACCAGCTGGCATAAAAATGCACCAGCATCGGCTTATTCTGCTTTTTTGCCACAGCCTGAGCCGCGGCAAAATCGTGGTACCAGGTCGGTAACTTGGGTGTTTCCGCGACAAGAACGGTGTTAATAACCGTCAAAGTCAACGCAACCAGACTTGTCCAGCAAATCCGCATTTTTGTCATTTTCCAACCCCGGCGCAACACGAGCTTGTAACAAAGAATTCCGCAAATTCCGTATCAGAGTTGAAATCGTTCGATTTCAACGTTGCTCTGTTGGTATCGGCAGGAATCCACACGTGTCGAGCACAGGTCTGACGCGGTTCGCCAGACATCTCGCAAGTTTGGTAACGGTCGTAACGATTTTGCGGAACGCGCCATCTCTGACGACAATTTCGCGAGCGCCGATCCCTCGCCGGGACTGCCAGTGTCAACGTTCTCGCACAAGTAAGGTGCGAAAAACCAATCGGTTACCAGGGGATAAATCGCGATGCGGCAAGGCTGGAGGGAATCGAGGAGGGCTGTAACTCGAGGTGTCCGCTTTGGGATGGGATCTGATGTGCAATTTTTGCAAGGTTGAGAAATCTGTGCAGCAGATAATACCCCCCCTCCGTCAGAATCGACTCGGGGTGAAATTGCACGCCAAACAAAGGCCAGGTTCGGTGCTCCATGGCCATCGGAATTCCCTCGGCAGTGCGGGCAGTGATCGTCCAATCATGAGGCAGCGACGCTTCGTCGACGATCAACGAGTGATACCGCATGACGCGCAGAGGATTAGAGAGACCGACAAATATTGATTGATCGTGGTGAGTAATCAGCGACGTCCGTCCATGAAACGGTTCGGGGGCACGGATGATTCTTCCACCGTACGCCGCCGCCATGGCCTGATGCCCCAAGCAGACACCAAGCATAGGAATCCGCTTACCAAGTTGTTGAATCAATGCGATACAGACACCGGCAGCGGCGGGTTCCCCTGGCCCGGGTGACAGAACAATCGCTTCAGGCTTCATCTCGGCGATCTCGGTAACAGACAGCCGGTCGTTACGCACGACACGGGTTTCGCAACCAAGCTCCAGCAGGTAGCGGGAGAGGTTGTAGACAAAGCTGTCGTAATTGTCGATGAGCAAAATCATTTCAGCGCCCGCAACATTCCTTCGGCTTTATGCAACGTTTCGAGGTATTCCGACGCCGGGTCGGACTGTGCGACAATCCCTCCCCCCACCGAACATTGTATCCAGCCCGAACGAACGACAAATGTGCGTATGATGATGTTGCTGTCCATTCCGCCGTGAAACCCGACATGAAACAGGCTGCCGCAGTACGGACCGCGAGCGGTCGGTTCGATCGATGCAATGACTTCCATCGCCCTGACCTTCGGCGCGCCGGTGATCGAACCGCCGGGAGACAGCGCCGTCAGCAAGTCCCACGCCGTCATTTTATAGGCGAGGCGGCCTCGGATGGCCGTCACAAGATGTTGCACGGTCGAATACGTTTCGACGCGGCAAAGTTCAGGGACACGAATCGATCCCGGCTGACAGACTCGCGACAAATCGTTCCGCAACAGATCGGCAATCATCACGTTTTCCGCTTGATCTTTTTCGCTCTCACGCAACGCATCGCGAGTGTAAAGATCGGCTTCGATGCCGGGTTGACGTTGTCGTGTCCCTTTGATCGGACGGGTTTCTGCGTCACGGCCGCACAACGAAACAAAACGTTCGGGAGATGCACTGAGAATGTCCCAGGCGTTACCGCGCAACAGGCCGGCAAACGGAGCGGGATTTCGCTGACGGAGTCGACCATATAATTCCAGGCTGGATAACCTCTGTGGCAAAAGCAACCGTTGGGAGAGATTGGCCTGAAAGATATCACCGGCGTAGATGTGTTCAATCACTTGTCGAACCGCTTGAAGATATCCCTCACGTGAAAAATCGCTGGTAAGACCCTCAACCCCCGGGGCATCGAATTGTGGAGCCAGTTCGTCGCGACCGAGCGACGTGTGCGGCAATGTTTCAACTGATGTTTTGCCCGGCATCGAGACGATGTCGGCGACAACTTGCTCCAAACGCTGTTGCGCCCGTGCCTGCCGACGCATAGGGTCTCGTTCGGGATACCCTTGCGAAATAATCCATGCGCGATCAAGCTGGTGGTCCCAGGCAATCACCCAGTCGTAACAGCCGAACGCCGCCGCAGGCATTTGAAATTCGTCATACATTGTGCGTGGGAGACGTTCCCAGGCATGCCCTAATTCATACGAGAGAAACCCGGCTATTCCCCCCTGGAATGGCGGCAACCCCTCGATCTTCCCCACCTGATACGTTTGACTCAATCGACGCACTTCGGCGAACGGATCAACGCCGTATGTTGCCTTGGGCAATTCGTTCCACCAGCAGGGATCAGCCGAAACGAACGAAAACCTCCCTAGCGTCTTGCTCGGCAATGCGCTGTCGAATGCCACCAGGTGTGGCCAGTGACTCAGCTTCTCCAGCACTTCGCCGATCAACGGGACAGGGGAAAGCTCTCGCACGGCCACCTCGCGGTCGCCGAGAGGGGGTAACTCGGCCCCGTCATGAACTTCAGTGGTACCTGATTCGAAGATCATTTGAGATTCTAAAAAAAACGTGACGGTCTCGATACACTCACTTTACATCGTCCTTGGGGTTGGTATCGACCCGATGCGAAGGGGGCGTGTGCTTCTCCGGTCGCGTTAGAAACCCCCAATTCAGGGCTTCGTCCTGCACGTATTGTTTGCCGAGGGTTAGAGCCGTCAAGGCTTTGCACATTTCAAAACCGAGATAAAATGCATGCGCGGCTGAAACATCATTCGGTTGAGACAACGCCTGTTCGAAGAGTTCAAACGGATCATCTCCCTGCCAATGTCCGTCTCGATTGAAGAGATGCAGCGTCTCTTCTCCGACCAGAATGCGGTAATTGGGATCTTGAATCTGATCGGCAAGCCGGCTGATATCACCGGGGTCGAGTCTGTGTAATTTCGGATCGCGCAGCATAACAAGTTGATCGCTCAATCGCTTGAGTACAACGTGCCGGGTGACACTATGATGCACCAACCGGCGGGCAATATCGAATTCTTGAACGGTCGTTCGAGCCCAGTTGATGACCTGCGTCGTCAGTATGCTGTGGATGCCGAGTTCCTGGCAGATCGCAGCGAGTAGAAGATTTACGCCGGCCGAATCGACATCGGTTAATTCCGTAAGATTACCGACACCCATCAACATCGGAACATCAAGCCAGCGCCGACGAACAGTGAAATAACGTTCGAGTGATTTTGCAAAACCGTGACCGATCGGTTCGAGAATCGGGTCGATGCGATAACGGGCTTTCTTCGAATCGAGAATCTCGATAGTTGATTCGAGGCTCGCGAGATCGGTCGGATCATCGGGTATGACCACCAATTCCGCCGGAAGGTCTGCCCCCCACGCGATGTTCGTCCCGTTACAGCTCAAAACGAGTTCTGCCCCGGAATTGACGGCGGACTCGACTTCGCTGCGGTCGAAACTATCGATCGAAACCCGCAGACCTTCGGCCACCAACATCGACGTTGCCTCCGCCACTCCACTCCACGTTTCACCGGGAATACAGCCGAGGTCGATTACGTCGGCCCCCTGTGCGACAAGCCGCTTGGCTTCCTTCAAGAGGTCGTCCGACGACATTCGAGGGGCATGGTTGATCTCAGCGACTATCTCGATATCAAACTCGTCAAATGCAGGTTGAATTCTCTGCGCCGAACCCAAAAAATCAGGGAGATCGAACAGATCTTTGGGGCCCAGAGTAAAGGGGACGCCGAAATGCTGGTGGAGACGATTGAGATCACCTTGACACCATCCCGGCAGAATCACACGTTCGATTTCTGCGGGAAGAACCAGCCGTCGCAACAGCAACTCGACATGCATCAACGCGGCGACGCTGACTCCGATAACGCACACGTCCGTGTGGAGTCCCAGTCGATCACGCAGGTCTTCACACACGCGGCGCAGCGACGGCTCGGCTAACCGACCGGTCACCATCAGGATGCGTTCGCCATTCATGGCGTGCCTCTTGGAAGAGCAGGTCGGTTCATCTCGTTAGTGCGTCCACTTCTTGGGGAACCCGGAGAGAGTCGCACCCGGAGCAGGCTTCCATGTCGAAATCTCTTCAATTTTACGAGCGAGCTCGACGTCGAGCATCGTAATCCCCTTCACACGATGCGTTTGCAACTTAACAGTGACTTTCGCGTAACCGAGCGACAAATCAGGATGATGCCACGCCCCATCCGCGAGATATCCGATCGTCGAGGCCAACATGATCGTGTGGGGCCATCCCGGTGTCGCAAATTCCCGCCGTAACCAGTTATCGCGTAGCTCCCACCCCGGCAATGTTTTTAACGTCTCGGAGATTTCAGCCTCCGACAGTACGACATCTTGCGGATTGTCGCCGGCCATAATTTTGCTCCTTTCGCAATACTGGGGATACCCACCCCACCCTGTAAGCGACATCCATTGTGCGATGAAAGAGTCCGATACTCAAGCGGGGAGTTAATGACGCAAAGACTTGGCTCGAAATCGGATCAGAAATGACAAACCGTTTTGACACGCAACCCCAATCGCTTCACCTGCTCAAAACATCAGATCGGTGCCACTCGACATCGTTCACCTCACTGCCCCGCCGTTGGCGTAGATCACTTGACCGGTCAGGTAACTGGCCTCATCGCTCACAAGAAATCGTGCCAGATGGGCGATGTCTTCCGGCGTTCCCCAACGTTTCAAGGGAGTTTCTCTTACAACACGATCCTGCCACTGGGAGCCCGCTTTTTCGCCCCACGCCGTGCGAATCCAACCCGGAGCGATGCAATTCACACGCACTTCGGGGGCAAGGCTCACGGCGAGAGAGCGGCTGAAACCCATAATGGCATTCTTTGCCGTGGCGAACAATTCGCCGCTCTCCCCCTCCATCCCTCGATCGGCCTGATCCCAGCCAATATTGAGAATCACCCCTTTAGGTCGGTTCGCAATATCATCTCGGACTTTCATCTGATCACCGACGAGACGCGACAGAATCACCGTGCTGCGGACGTCAATTTCCCACAACGCCTGGAGTTTTTGGGAGTATTCCCACCTGGAAGCCTTACCGGTCAGCACGTCGACACCGGCATTATTGACCCAAATGTCGACTTGAGATTCGTGGTAACAGACATGATTTACTAAATTTTCATAAGAGTTTGGTTCGCTGAAATCGGCCTGAAGCAGCGTCGCCACTCCCCCGTGGGACGAAATCTCGGCCAACACATGATTCGCGCCGTCATGATTATGGCTGTAGTGAATGACAACCGAGGCTCCTGCGCGGGCCAGTTCGAGTGCGATCGCTCGACCGATGCCACTTGATGCTCCGGTCACAACCGCTTTTTTACCAGTCAGTTCTGCAAAATGTCCCTGCCACATGACATCCTCAAATCCGTCGAGCGAACGCATCATCCTTTATTATCGGGCTTTTGATGTGTGCCACAGATAAATACCATTCTTTGATCAAAAACTGTCCAAGATAATTGTATCAACCTCATCGGAATTTGCGCAGTTTTTTCGCTTTATGATGGGTTCGCCACGGAGGGAAATTGATCGGCGATCCGAGGTTACGTGGGGAGCTCCGAGTGACCAACACAGCAGAACACTCATTAAGGTACGTGGCTACATCAGAGAGGGATTACGAATCTGTCATCGGGTTCAGTCGCTTCGCGAAAATGTCGACATTTTCGCTATTTTTAGCTGTTTTCCACAAAATGCGCGAACTCGCCGGAAGATTATTGACGGCTGAGAACTCGGATGTCATAATAGCGCAAAATGCTTGCGCAACTTGCCCTCTATTATCTGGAGGATGTGTAAGCTCGCGTTTAATTGATTCACATCTCTGAAAGACGAACCTATCAATATGTAAACCGATCACGATTCACATCTATCCTATCTTGCAGTCGCATATAAAATAAATTCAGATCATGCAGTTCATTGCAGAGCGTGGCTCCGAATTCTTCGGTTCTCATGCGAACTCCGTTCGACGCTTCTTCAAATGCACATGATTTTTGTCGAAGAGAAAGAGTGTTCTGCGGAGAGATTCCACGATCACCAGCGAAGGGGTTGATCCTTTGTCAAAACCACCACATCGGCCGGAGGCCGATTCCGGGGATGGCCCGCATGATGAGGCCGCAACTTCCCCAAACAGTCTTCAATCCAAGGTAGAAAGTGCAGAAGAGATTATGATTTCCCAACTCGCCGAGCCCGTTAGCAGCAAAACCTCAAGGAAGATTCCTGCGTTAACCGAGCAACTCGAAAAAGACCTCGTGCAGGTATTCAAACTCCTGTCCGACGAAACCCGCCTGCGAATTCTTTTGTACCTCGTCCGCGAAGGCGAACTTCACGTTACCGCCCTTTGTGAAAAACTCGGACAGAGCCAACCCGCTGTCAGCCATCACCTGGCCCTCTTGCGGGTCGCCAGCTTGATCGAAGCCCGACGCGACGGCAAACACAACTTCTACTCCGTTCGCCGCGTTCACTTCCATCGCATTATCGAAGAACTCTTCCAGAATATCAGCGAATTCGGCGAAGAAATTCGCTTCGATGAATTCGTGATCTCGCACGACAACGACGACATGTAATCACACCATCGCGTCCGCCTCGAATGGGCAGAGAATTTCGATCCTTTGACCCGCGTCACCCCGAAATCGATGAAGCGACCGCCGCACGAGCGATGGTCGCTTTTTTTCTGCGCGCTGGTATGCTAAAAAAGAGGCCGAGTCGAGAGTCCAAAACCAGAGGTGTGACGACTCGGCGTCCCGCCCAGATACCACTCATCATTCCTCCTTGCGTGAGCGTTATGTCTCCACAAAAAACTGCAAAACTGGCACTTGCCGACGGTACCGTTTTCACCGGCACCGGTTTCGGAGCCGACGGGGAAGTCTACGGCGAAGTCTGCTTCAATACGAGCATGACCGGCTACCAGGAAATTCTCACCGACCCTTCCTACTGCGGACAGATCGTCACTATGACCTATCCGCACATCGGTAATTACGGCGTCAACCCGGCCGATATTGAAAGCCGCAGCCTGTTCCTGCGGGGCTTCATCATTCGTGATCTCTGTTCGATCCCCAGTAATTATCGCTCGACATCGAACCTCGACGAATATCTTCGCTCCGCCGGCGTCATCGGATTAGCAGGAATCGACACCCGCGCTTTGGTTCGTCGTATCCGCACGCAAGGGGCCATGACCGGACTCCTTTCGACCGTCGATCTCGATGATGCTTCACTGATTCACAAGGCCAAGAACAGCCCCGACATCGTCGGGCAGGATCTCGTCCGCGAAGTACTAGACCATCGGGCATCCTTCGATTGGCAGGACGGGCTCGACGATCTCGTGACCTCCGCCTATTCGTTCACCGCGGCGGCCGTCGCCGTCAAGGGAACGTATCGTACGGCGGAGCATCAGCCGCACGTCGTCGCCGTCGACTACGGCATGAAGTGGAACATCCCGCGGCATCTGCGGGCGCAGGGTTGCCGAGTGACGGTTGTCCCCGGTTCGACGTCGGCCGAACAGATACTCGCCCATCAGCCGGACGGCGTATTTCTCTCGAACGGCCCCGGGGATCCCCGTCCGCTCGAATACGCCATCGGCACCATTCGCGATCTGCTGGGCGTAAAGCCGATCTTTGGTATCTGCCTGGGACATCAACTGCTGGGCATTGCCTGCGGTGGAGAAATCTTCAAATTGAAATTCGGCCATCGCGGAGCGAATCAGCCGGTGCTTAATCATCGAACGGGACGTGTCGAAATCACATCGCAAAATCACGGTTTTGCTCTCGATGCGACATCGCTCCCCGAAGCCGTCGAGGTGACGCACGAAAACCTCAACGACCGCACGGTCGAGGGGATTCGCCATCGCGAGCATGCGGCATTCGGCGTGCAGTACCACCCCGAAGCTTCCGCCGGCCCGCATGACAGCCAGTACCTGTTCCGTGAGTTCATGGAACTGATGTCGCAAGAAGCTGTCACCGGCTAACCGATCGGGACGCCTCAACACAGAACGATAACTTCACTCGTTCGACGCGGCACCGAGATCACTTCATGCGAAACGGCATTCGCACATGCTCAGATAACGCTCCAACGGCGTTAAAATGGCGAAGCCTTCTCCTCTCCTCTTTTCACACGGTCCGTTCCAAGTCTTGTTTGGGGATCGTGAAATCCGTCCTGATTGAGGTCTGGCGCGCGTTTCCGGCGCTGAAATGCACCAAATGTGCGCGGTTTTGCACGAAAATGCGCGCGTTTTGCAAATTCATAAACAGGCTGCGCGTGTCAAAATGCGAACCGTGAGTCCTTCGCGCAAAGATCCCGTTGTTTGCGAATCGGCGTCAGGAAAACCAGCATTGATACCATCACCGGAATCAAATCATCTCCCAAGAGAGAGTCGTTGCGCCGTGGAATTCACGTCCATCATGAACACAATGCCGGCGAGTTCGATTTGAAGCGAATGAGGAGTGACCAACTCCTGCTCGTGAATCGTCTGCCGGAGAACTCTCAACTGAGGAGAGGCCGCGATCACCGCTGGCGACACGCTTCCGCTTATTGTTTCTCTTCGAGGATCTTCCAGAACTCGGCGGCCGGTTTGCCGTTGATCGTCTCCAGGGTCTTGATCGAACGGAGAAGTTCGGTGTCTCGTTCGGGTTGAAAATCGAGGTTGATTTCCTTTAGCGACATTTCCTGCAATGGTGAAAGATCGATGGCCTGATTGCTAAACACCGACACAAGCACCAGCGGCATGCCCCTCAAAGGTGAGAGGTCGGTGACCATTGTTTCCCCGCCATAAAATTTCGTCAGTTTCATACCCTCAAGCGGCGACAGGTCGGATACACCCGTATTTTGAATCGCCAACGTCTGAAGCGGCAATCCTTTGAGGGGCGACAGGTCGCTCAGTTTTGTGGTGGCCGACGGACTGTTCTGACATGTCAAAAACGCCAGGCCCGCCAACCCCCTCAGCGGAGAAATGTCGGTCACATTATCAGCCAAAATGGAAAGGAATACGACCACACCATTTTCTACTTTGTGCGTCACCTTCCCGTCAAACCCCGGATTCAATTCCATCAACTTCTTGCTGACGGCTTCCACCTGCTGTTCGGCAGGCAGGGCGGCCACGTCTTTCATCCATTGCTGGAACGCCACCTGCTGGGCTTCGACTTCTTTCCAGAACTCGGCTGCCGGTTTATCGTTGATCGTTTTCAAGGTCTTGATCGAACGGAGGAGTCCCGTGTCACGGTCAGGCTTGAAGTCGAGCATGAGAGCTTTGAGCGGCAGGCCCTCCAAGGGTGACAGGTCGGTGACCGACGAGTCTCTAATATCCAGAAGTTCCAGAGGCATCCCTTCCAGAGGTGATAGATCGGAAAACGGCGAGGAATGGAGATACAGACGGGTCAGCGGCATCCCTTCGAGCGGCGACAGGTCATTGGCCAGTAAGGTGTTGCCATCCAAATATAAAATCTTGAGTGGCATGCCCTTCAAAGGAGACAGGTCGGAAACTTGAGTCCACTCAATTTGCAAATGCGTGAGCGGCATGTCCTTTAGGGGTGATAGATCAGCGACCTTGGCTCTGGCACAAGCCAGATATTGAAGCGGCATCCCCTGCAACGGCGAAAGGTCAGAGACTTGACTTCCTATGATGTCGAGAGCCTGAAGCGACAGGCCCTTTATTGGCGACAAGTCTGCCAGTTGTGAACCTTGTTTTCCGTTAGGAATGGTCAGCCACCGCAACCCCCTAAGTGCCCGCACCGGCGAAATGTCGGCCACGTTTTCGGTCGAGAAGTACAAGCCCACAACCACACCATTTTCGATTTGGGGTGTACCTGTCCCGAATCTCCCTGCTAGCTGCCCATCAAACGCCGGATTCAACTCCACCAGCTTCTTGCTGACGGCTTCCACCTGCTGTTCGGCAGGCAGGGCAGCGACGTCTTTGATCCACTGCTGGAAGGCGGGTGAGTTGATGTCGGTGAAGGGCTTCGGACGGTTGGGGACTTCGTCTAAATCGCAAGCGACTCGAAGGCCAATCGTGACATAGGACCGCGCTTCTTCATTGGCAAGTCGACTTCCGGCACGGCAGCTTAGTTCGCCGTGATCTCCGGCACCGCCGCCGCGCAGTACGCGATGCGTGCCTTGTAAAGGCCCCTGCGGATCTTCCTTCGGATTTTCGCTGTAGTACGTCGGCGAGAAATAGTCCTTACAGCATTCCCAAATGTTGCCATGCATATCGAACAGCCCGAACGCATTCGGACGATAGATTCCAACCTTTGAAATGGGTTGTGTCGCGGAACAACTGGCATCCATCTCAGAAAACGTCGGACCGAAGTGATACGCTGTCGTTGTTCCCGCACGGCAGGCGTATTCCCATTCAGCTTCGGTCGGGAGGCGGTAACGACGCCCAGTCGATTTCTCATTCTGCATTTCAGACAGTTGCTCACAAAATGAAGCAGCACTCAGAGGACTGACACCCCCTGCTGGATTTCCTCCCGGCGTAGTGGGAACAGGGCCGCTTTCCATGACACACTTCCATTGATCGCTCGTGACTTCAAATGTCCCCAGATAAAACGGCTTGGTGATTACAACGGGATGGACAGGCGACTCGAAATTCGAGTGCCATGGTTCATCCGAGGGAGTCCCCATCTGATATTCACCGGGCGGGATCAGGATCATCTTTATGCCGATGCTGTTGGTGTACTCGACCGGCACACCGAGATATTTCGCCCATGCCTGCTGATGCGCCTTCGCCTCGTCGGCGTTGAACGGGGCAACGGCGGGAGGAGGAGCAGCGTCCCATTCACAGACGAAATAGGTCATGTGCTGCAACGACTTCAATGGCTGATCGGACCATTCACGTTTCGCTAAATACAGTAAGAGGTAATGTTCGGCATCCTGTTTGTTACTGGGCTGCCCCGGCCCCCATTTTGTAAACGACAGGGGGCTCCCATCGATCCATTTCCATTCACCTTCTTTGTGTTCATCGGTCGCCCCAATCCAGACGCCATCCATGGCATTACGATTCGGGATCGAATTCTCGGCGAGATCGGCCACAAGATTATTTTCTGCATCGCTTTCGATCGTGGCTAAATGGCCCCCCATCTCTTCGCAACGTGCTTTGGCCTCTCGCCAGGTCAGAACCTCGGAAAAGAATTTATAGGAATGCCCATTCAAGACTGCGGCATCTGCGGGCGGTGCCATGCTGTCGAGCAGTTTGACAGGCATCTGCTCCGGCGAACGAATCCGAAAACTGCGATACTCACTTCGACCTGTGTGCGGGAACAAGCACACCTTTCCAGTTGTTCTTGATGCCCCGGTATGCTGCGAATTCAATTGTTTCAGTTGGGGCCGGGTTATGTCCGTGACCAGTACATCGTTCAACTCGACTCGTAAATCGCTTTCAGAAGAGGTCACCCGTAAGCGATTCCACTCCGGCCACCGCTTGAAATGCCCCGGCTTAGCGGCAGCGACCTTAAAGACAGCGCCACATATCTGCGTGTTTCTGAGACCAGGATAAGCATCATCGTCGATCATTTGAACTTCGAGTCCGTTAATGGATGGATCGCCGCTCCCGGCGTAACAGATACCCAAGCCGCTGTTGCCACCATTCGCCAGCCGAAACTCTATTTCAATTTCGAGGTTCTGATAGTCACCCGGTGCTGTAACGATCCCTTTTTTTCCGTCATTGACCAAGACACCATTTTCGACAGTCATCAATCCGACGTCGCCCGTCCAGCCCGTGAGCGTTTGTCCGTCAAACAAAGCTTTCCATCCGTCATCATTCACTTCGGCTTTCGGAGCCTCAATGACGAATGGCTTCCTGGTAGCAGCCAATCCAGGCTCGTCTCCCAGCGGCACGAGCTTCGCCGGGATTGCCGATTTGCCACCCGATTCGATTTCAAAATCCTGCGTGAAGAACTCGAACCCCTCCTTTTCAACACGCAAACGGTGCTTGCCGGGATCTATAGCAATCGTGACTTTTCCGTTATCACCTTTCTGACTGACTTCGACTTTCCCTTCGGCATCGAGCACCTGCACGACCGCATCGGGCTGATCGACGGTGACGACCAGCATGCCCTCTTTTGTCGTGAGTGAGATAATGATGCCCGCCAGAAGCAGCAGACCGAGAGTGGCCGCACCCATCAGCACCTTCGAGTTTTTCCACGGTGGTTGCTGATTCTTGTTCGACTTCTTGGCCGCCACCTTTTTCGTCGGCTGTGTTTTTTGGATCGTTCGTACCGGAGTATCCTGGAGGAAGTTCATTAGACCCGTGTCGCTGGTAGTGCTAAACGACTGCGGCGTACTGATCGACGGCTGATGATTGGTACCGCAGCTTTCCAGTGCGGCGATGACTTCGGTCATGGTCTGAAAACGGTCTTCGACTTTTTTGGCGATCATCTTGCAAAAGACCGCTTCCAGATGTTCGGTGACTTCGGGATTCGAGGCACGCAACGAGGGAATCGGATGCTCGCGATGGGCCAGCAGTTTCGCCATCAGCGTGTCGCCACCGTAGGTCGCTTTGCCGGTCAGCAGATAATAGAACGAACAACCCAGAGAGTAGATGTCGGCACGGGCATCCGCCGTTTTGGTATTGAGGGCTTGCTCGGGGGCCATGTAATCGACGGTTCCCATGACCGTGCCGGTGCCGGTCAATTCGGCCTGCGTCGCCGTGTCCTCGTCTCCGTTCAGACGAGCCAGGCCCATGTCGAGAATTTTGACCGTTCCCTTTTTGTCCAACAGCAGGTTGGCGGGTTTGATATCCCGATGAACGATTCCCACGGCGTGGGCGGCTTCCAACCCTTTCGCCGCTTGCAGAATGAAGTTGACCGTTTTAACGAGCGGAAACGGCCCTTCTTTTTTGACGAGAGCGGAAAGGTCGTTTCCTTCCACCAATTCCATGACGAGAAAGTGAACTCCGTTGGCACAGTCGGCATCATGCGCGGCCACGATGTTGGGATGGTTGATCTTCGCTGCGGCGATGACTTCCCGCTCGAAGCGGGCGACAGCCGCCTGATCTTTCGTGACGTTGGGGGGGAGCATCTTGATGGCGACGAAGCGTTCCATTCGTCGATGACGGGCCTTGAAGACCTGTCCCATACCACCTGCCCCGATTTTTTCGATCAGGAGATAGTTGCCCAGAACCAGCGATTTTCCTTTCCCTTGCCAAACTTCGGCCACCTGAAACTTAGTCAGTTTTTTTTGTTTCAGCAATTCACGGGCGAGGTCTTCGGCATCTTTGGGATCGGCCTTGGGGGGAAGAAAGTCCTTCAGCGTTTCACCGGCGAGTACACCGCTCTCTTCAAGATTCTTGACGAATTGTTCGAGGGGAGATGGCATAGTCGGAATTTGCGTAAGTGACTGCCGTATAACCGATAGTGAGCCTATATTCTCCCTGAATTCTTGTGCGTTTGCCAGAGGTTCTGTTGGAAAAATTGCACGGCTGTTCAAAATAGAACGGACTGTCAGCCAGCCGCGACAGTTCACCGTTTTTGAGAGTCCGTCCGTCGCCCTTCAGAACGGGATCGGCAATAAAAACGCATGGTGCTCGAACAGCACCCCTTTGCCGTGTTCGCCGATGAATTGTGTGAAGAACAGCACGAAGACGTAAAACGCGACGATCGGCATCAGCACGAGTTTCGCCGTCCAGCGACGGAAGCGGCCGCGGCGTTCGTCGCGCGTTGTCGCTTTGTGATACGCCCAGCCGGTGAAGACTTTCACCGGCCAGATCGTGATCAGAAAGACAAGCGTTTCGAGCCACATTGCATCGCGTGGCGGGAGCGCGATCTTGAAGAGGTACATCGGCAACGCCAGCACGCAGGTGATGACAATCGCAAAGGCCCACAAGACCGGTGTCCGCGTAAACAATTCGCGAATCGCGCGCAATTCAAACATCGCACGAAAGCGATTCTCGGCGGCGAATCGTGCCATCAGGAAGGGAAGCCAGCAGATCACCAGAACCAGCCCCAGGCCGCCGATCAACGTGACGACGACATCACCACCTCGTGGTTTTTCAGCCGATGCGAAAATTAAGGTCGGAATCACCAGCCAGAGAAACGCACCGATCAATCCTTTCAGCCCCAGCAGAAAGTGATGCTTCAGTCGCAGACCCGCAACGAAGGCTTTGACATGCCCGGCGGCTTGCGGGAGGTATTCGTGCGACTTCCAGTTCTTCCACAACCAGCGTGCATTCTTGATCGGGCGGAAGAAACAACTCAAACTCCCTCCCCGTGCCAACGCGAGACAGATGTGTATCGTGATCAGCACCGCTCCGATATTCGTAAGCCCATGCAGGACAACATCGGCACGGCTGCCGGGGTCGATGAGATGGGCATCGGCCGCGGCGATCGACAGCAGCCGCAGCGGTCCCAGACAGATCCAGAAACCGATGGCAATCGAACCGAGTCGCGGCGCGAGATTGACAAGGGGGAACGCTTCGCGGAATTTTCCCGTGCGAGCCGTTCGTCCCATCACTTCGAGCAGATATCCCAACGCGAGAATATTCAACAGCGGAATCGCCGCCACAACCGCCAGGAGCAAAATCAGACTGGCAATACCGAACGTCGTGCGAATGATCCACCAGAGAGCTCGTAAGGGATGCCGCAGCAGATGCGGAAACGCCGGTATCGACTGGTATTGAGCGTCGCCGCTTTGCGATGCCGCAGTCACGCCGTCCGCCGCGTCGACGGGAACGGAATCATCGACCATCAGAATCGCGTCGTCCGATTCAGAGACGTCGAGTTGATCGCATGGCGATGTCGATACGGACTGATCGGGGTGCATGGGCATCGTCCTCAGTCTCTTTAGAACCTGCTCTATAGAACCGGCGGTTGATTCAACACCAGATCCGCCGGCTGCAATAATTAAGGCCAGAACACCACGAGGCTGTCAAACCTCACTATCGATTTATACCTCGATTACGGCCGCAGCGTTTCGACAATTTGTATAATCTCAAAAATGTACTGCTGCTGGGACTTTTTCGAAACTGTACCTGCAGCAATCTGGTATTATTCTTCGGAGTCTCTTCTGATGTTTTGACCGGACAGCCCCGGCCTGTTCATGCCGGCTGATGAGAGGGGCGGACCATTGAATTCAAATTACCCTGAAACACGCACATCTGGCGGTGCACAACCGTCGAAGGGACAGGTTCGTTTCGTCATCGTGGCGGTCTTTGTCGGCGTCGCAGGCATGGTGGCGTGGGCGGCGCGCAGTCCGCTCAATGATGATGCCGTGAAGCATCTCTACCTGTTGCCTCCCCAGAGCGGATTTGCCGAATCGGTCGATCGTGTGAACCGCTATTTCGACGAGCGCTGGCAAGAGATTGAAATCTCCCCGGCCCCTCCCGCCGACGAACACGCCGTGTTGCGTCGCCTCGCGATTGCCTTGCAGGGAACGGTTCCCTCGCTCGAAGAGCTGCGTCATTTCGAAGCCGATTCCGAGCCCGAACGACTGCAGCGCTGGACGGCCCGCATGCTCAACGACGTCCGTTTCTCCGATTACTTTGCCGATCGGCTGGGACGCGTCTTCGTCGGCACAGAAAACGGGCCGTTCATTATCTTCAGGCGCGACCGATTGACTCAATGGCTCAGCGAACAGATTCATCTCAACAGACCTTTCGACGAGGTCGTGCGCGATCTGATCTCGCAGGACGGCATCTGGACCGACAAACCGGCTGCGAATTTTATTACGGTCGCGTACGCCAACAACGAACTCGACGTCAACAAGTTGACGGGACGCACAGTTCGCTCGTTTTTGGGTCAGCGAATCGACTGCGCTCAATGCCACGATCATCCGTTCGACAAATGGAAGCAGTCGCAATACGAAGGGCTCGCCGCCTTTTACGGCCAGACTCGCAATTCATTAACGGGGATCACCGACGACGCAACGATGACGTACACGGTACAAGATCGCAAATCGCTCGAAGAGCGTGAAATCGCACCGCAGGTACCGTTTCATCCCGAATGGCTTCCTCAGGAAGGAACCCGTCGCGAACAACTCGCCCATTGGGTGACGCACCCCGAGAACCGCCGGTTCGAACGGGCGATCGCCAATCGCGTCTGGGGCTTGCTGTTTGGCAAACCGTGGTACGACCCGGTGGATGGAATACCCGACCCCGACGAAACGGCCCCTCCCGATCTACTCGATATTCTCGGAGCCGATTTTCGCGAACACAACTACGATCTGCGACGACTGATTCACGTGATCACGGCGTCTCGTCCGTATCTGCTCGCATCGAATTACGAGAAGCCCGAGTCGTCCTCTTCCGGTGCGGTATCGACGTCGATGACCGTTACCGACGAAGAGATCGCGTTGATCGAATCCGAATGGGGACTCTTTCCGCTCACACGGTTGCGTCCCGAGCAGATCATTGGCTCGATGCTGCAAGCCAACAATGTGAAAACCATCGACCAGAATTCGCATCTGGTCACACGCACAATTCGCTTTTTCCGCGAGCGGGATTTCATTAAAGAATACGGCGATCTCGGAGACAACGAACTCGAAGAGCGCGCGGGAACGATTCCGCAAGCCTTGCTGCGCATGAACAGCCAGTTCGCCAAAGATGCCACCGAGGCGAACCCGTTCGGAGCCGTAGGCCGCATCGCCGGCCTGGCGTCGACCGATGAAAAATGCGTCGAGACCTGCTACCTCGTGATACTCACACGACAGCCGACGCCGGAAGAACGGGAATACTTTGTCGCACAACTGGCACCGGTTGAAAAAAGCGAACGAACCGCCGTCGTCGAAGACCTCGTCTGGACGCTGTTCAACTCACCCGAGTTTTCGTGGAATCATTAACGAGAAGACCGTCGGAATGGTGATTCGAAAAAATTGTTAACACGGTCGCCGAAGGATAAGACCGATCCGAAGTCATTTTGCCGCAATAAAACTCAAAAGGACACAAAAGGGAGTGACATACTGTCTCCGACAAAATCGTCAACTCGAATTAAGTTTTTTTGCGGCCATTCCCCTTCGTCGAATTGAGTGTGGCAGGAATTTGTTGACGAAGTTAACGCAGAGAATTCAAAGAGGTCGTTCACACTCCTGAATCTCGGCGAACTCTGCGTTTCAAAATCTTGATTTTGTATCGGCATTGTACCGTTCAAAGGATCGACTATGACCATCAACCTCTCCCGCCGTGATGCCATTACCTATTCGCTCGGATTCGGCGTGAGTTGTCTGTTACCGGGGCTTGATCTTCGTGCGGCAGAGCGGCGCGGACCGGAACGCCCCCGCTCGCTGCTGACGATCTGGCTGTCGGGGGGGCCGAGTCAGCTTGAAACATGGGATCCGCATCCCGGAGACAAGATCGGCGGAATGGTGCAGGCGATTCCTACCACCATTCCCGGAGTCAACATCGCTCATTTGTACCCGCAGACCGCCGAACAGATCGATTGCCTGTCGATCATTCGTTCGCTGGTCTCGGAAGAAGGCGATCACGAGCGCGGCAGCTATTATCTCAAGACCGGTTATCGTCCTGATACGCAGCTCACGCATCCCGCCCTCGGAGCGATTGCCGCCCGCGAGTTACCGAGAGAGTCGCTCGAGATCCCGACATTTATTTCTCTGGGTGACGGCCCCTTCCCTGCCCGCGGGGGATATCTCGGCGACCGTTACGATCCGTTTCGGGTCTTCAGTCCGCGCGAAGGCTTGTACAACATGCAGGCCCCGGTCGCCGACGATCGGCAGTCGCGGCGATTGCAGAATCTCGAAGTCGTCTCGCGTGCTTTTCGCACGGGCCGCAAACCGCTCGTCGAGAAAACGCTGCATCAGCACACCGTCGAACAGGCGCTGAAGATGATGACCTCCGAGCAGCTTAGCGCGTTCAAGTACGAAGAAGAACCTGAAGCGGTCCGAAAAAAATATGGCGAAACCGACTTCGGCACGGGGTGTCTGCTCGCCCGCCGGCTGATCGAACTGGGAGTGCAGGCGGTCGAAGTCGTTCTGCCGGGCTGGGACACGCACGCCTCGAATCACGAAGGGCATGTCACGCAGGCGAATAAACTCGATGCCCCGCTCGCGGCCCTCTTACACGATTTGAAAGAACGGGATCTGCTCGCCTCGACGGTGGTGATGGTATTGGGAGAATTCGGCCGCACGCCGCGCATCAATGCCCTCGATGGCCGCGACCACTGGCCGACCGGGTTTTCGTGTCTGCTCGGCGGAGGGGGGATCCGCAGCGGCCAGGTGATCGGTGAAACCGATCCGACCGGCGAACAGAAAGACCCGACCGACCCGATCAAAATCAAAGACCTCTATGCGACGGTGCTGACGGCCTTATCGATCGACCCGGCGTATGAAGTCATCACCCCGATCGGCCGGCCGATGCTGTTTAGTGATGGCACGGCGCTGGAGCGATTGCTGGTGTGAGGAGGGATCAGGTCAGCGATGGGTGGCTGATTGGAACGTCAACACAACCTCAGTCCTGATTCATGTATGGCACGACTGACACAATAGTGACATACATGAACGGAATCGAAATTGGTCGTTGAATGGCTCTCAACTGGGGAACCCGACGTTTTCACGCCTTGGTAACATCGCGATTCGATTGATTTTCATTTGACTTATTGCCCGACGTCAGTGCTAACCCGATCGCAGTAACAATCACCCACCCCAAAACCACATACCCAAGTCCATACTTTCGCATGAGGAACCAGACTATTCCTTCCGATGAGTTTTCCGGCGCGCTGCCTACCCTTAGGATCGAATTTACAGCGATGAGCAACACTGTGCTTACTGCAGCGCAACCGGCGACTCGTTCTTTAAGATTATGCACCAGTTACCCCTCTAGAGCCTGTTATGCACTTTGGATGGCGATTTTCGAGAGTAGGAGTCCGAGGAAGGCAAGCCAGTG
>JAQCEJ010000141.1 GCA_027618475.1 Planctomycetota bacterium
CCCCGTTAACTTTCAATCCGTTTCCAATCGTTTTGGGTGGCACCGATGAAATCGGTGCGGCGTAGCCGTAGGAGGCTGGGGATCAAGCGTTCTTATTGATGGGGACTCCCGCACGCCGTCTGTTCTTATCTCATACCATGACGACGAACTCTTCGTCCATCCGTCGCCTGTTGAAGACGTCTGATTCACCGATCGTCCGTCGATGAGCAGCCTCTTACGGCTACGCCGCCCTGATGAAATCAGGGCCACCCGCCAATATTCTTGGAATCTTTGCAGGGTGTCGTTTACAATTCGGTTACGAACTATCTGGACCACGGCGTCCCCATAAATATGGTTCGCTTCAATCGATATCGAACTCAACGGTAAAACGATGGCCAGCACAATAACGGTTCTCAACCGGGAAAGTCGATCTAATGGATTCTCATTCTGCGAATGATCTTAGTATTTCCTGGCAAAACGTTCGCCGCGGCTTATCGTTAATGCGATTCGGCGCATTTTTGTATGTCGTGCTCATGTATCTGCATGCCGTGCTTATTTGCGGCTCGATCCCAATATTTCTTGCGGTGGAACAAAGCGAAAATGTTTACGCATTTTATACGACCGCCTTTGTCGTAGGGGCAACCATCTCGATCACGTTCACCGCCATCGTCGCGAGCCTCTACAAAGCCGAGTCCGAACAATCGCCGATCATGCTTTTGTATCTCATCGGCGTAACTCTGATCTGGGCCAACGTTCTGTTTCCAGAACATCTTCTCAATCTCACATCAAAGATCCTTCCTGAAGCGACGAATGACGTTGTCGACCAGTTCCTGACAAATCCAAACGTCGAACGACTTGCCAATAGCCGTTTGGTCTATACTCTAACGCTGACACTAAAACTCACCGTCGCTTCGACTTTGCTGTTTCTGATGGTAGGTTCGATACAAACCCTGTCGCTTTGCGGAGGATTTCGAGCGTTCTTCTATTCGCTGTTGCAATTCGCAACCATCGGCCTGTCGTGCGGCCTCTTCGCGTATGAAGCGAAGGTTCTTCCCGAACCCGTCATGCGAGAATTCTCGAATTTCCAACACTTGATTCGAATACCCCTTTGGTCGATGTTGATCACCGTGGGTGTGTTATCCTTGATCTCTAATGCTCTGTTCCTGCGATCCATCGCCGTTCATTTCGGTGACAAGCCCACGATTGAAGCCGCGACCGGCTATCGAACTTTTACAATTCTTACCGCCATCTTGACGGCGGTCGTCACGTCGATATTCGTTTACTTCAACGACACTCCCATCATTCAATCGCGGGGCAAACTTATTGATATCGATTACGTCCGGCTCTCGTCGTTGGCCGCCATCGGGTTGCTTATACTGATTCACGCGACAACGTTTCAGCGTTCCTTAGCCGACCTCCGTGACATCATTAACATCCGCCGTCAGCCTACATAAAATTATTCTTCGCGACAGGAAGAATTTTCTAAATGTCCATCTCCCTCTCACCGCCGGGTGCCACGGTCGAAATGAATTTGGATTTGCGTGCCACTGGCTTTCAGCCAGTGTGTCTTTGACCTTTTCAGCTTTGAGAACGATACCAACAGCACCACCATCGGTCAGTTCCGGGGCACGCAAAGCCTTAGCAGCTTGTTGAAAAATGGGTGGCACTGCCGGCTTGCCCGGCAGTGTGGTTGTGAGGCATCGGAAAAACAGGGGTGGGCAAGCCACCCGTGGCACACACAATTTGAACATCCATGATTTTCAACAGGCTGTTAGCCCTGGCCACCCGTCCGTCTGTTCTTATCTCATACCATGACGACGAACTCTTCGTCCATCCGTCGCCTGTTGATGACGTCTGATTCACCGGTCGTCCGTCGATGAGCAGCCTCTTACGGCTGCGCCGCCCTGATTTCATCAGGGCCACCCGCGACAGTGAGTGACACACGAAGAATTTGTGGGTAACGACAAGGACGAGTCTCTCCCTACGCAACGGTGCAACTGATTCGTCGATCATCCAGAAGCGAGACGGAAAAGCGCCACTTTACCAACAATATTCTTGGAATCTTTGCAGGATGTCGTTTACAATGCGGTGATGATGAAAGCCCTCGGTCATGTGGCACAGTTCTCATTTCGCAGATGGGCAGGATCAATTCGTGAGTGGAGCAAGCGCAGCAAGTCATATCGCATATGAGATTCGGCGCTTTGAAGACCGCTCAGACGGGCCGATTGACGTGTGACGAAAACCCTGCCATCTCGGCACTTAAGCAGGAGTCGGTCATGCTACGAAGCGTTCTCCTTTTCTCGACGCTGTTCTTTCCATTTCATGCGTTCACGCAGGTCACCTTCGCACAGGTTGGAATCCCCCCCTCTCAGCGGGGCCAATCGCAACAGCGCGACAACCCGCGGCCGAATACTCCTCAATTTCCCAACCCGTTTTCCGAAGACGTGCTGGATTTGTTGTTCTCCGAAGATCTGTACGATAACGACGACGGTTTTGATGAATTCATGGAGGATGACCAGAGGTCAACCGGGCAATCACCCGTCGTTCATGTCCTCTCAACTCAAGACGTCGCGAAATTAAACACCCATCAGCAGCGTTCGCTACTGCGAAAAGCAGTACAAACTCTCGATGAAGATTTTGACCGTATTAAAACGGGTTCGAGTTGGAAAAAGCATTTGCGAATCGAACACCTGGGCCGGCTTCTCTGGTGCGGTAACTCGATTTCACCCGACGCTGACGCTCGTGACATGTTGAAGACCATTTCAACCCAATTCGACACCGTTTTCAGGAACCCCAAATACGAGGCCATTGCAACATTGTGGGGATTTCAAACAATTCGCAATGCCCTGCCAGAATATTCAATGAGCCCCATTGAAATCAGTCGACGAGATACGAATCATGCCACGGTTAATTTTCTTCGTTCACTCGATCAGGTGACACACGCGGCAAGCTGGAAGAAGTTTCTGCATACCGACGAATTGAAGAAACTCGTTCAATCCGATCAGGAATTGACTCTCGATGATGCTGAACGGATACAAACCATCTCGGGTCAGTTCAAAAAAGTGGAAGACAATCCTAAATATAGCGCGATCGCCGAATTGAATGGATTCGCATCGACCAATCAAAACGTGGCGAAACTTGCAAAAGAAATAGTACAGCTGAAATCATCCCCCCTCTCGAACGATGTGCCACCAGCGCTCGCAAACGTGACATTCAACGCAAAAATCGTGAGAGAGACCCTCGATCAATATCAAGACGCCCATCGCGCTTGGGAACAGACAGCAGACAATTCGGAAGATGCGGAAAACGCGCGCAAAGTGCTGATGGCCATTAAGGAAAAACATGAACGGGCAAATCAGAATTCCAATGAACAGATGAAGAAACTGCAGGGACTGATCGCTCAGTCGATCAAAAAGCATCAAGCGAATGATCGAAATGCCCGCGGCACTGTCAAGTTACTGGATCTGAACGATGACTCCGACACCGGCAATCAGATTCTCTCACAACTGGTCATCAGCATGCGCGACATGAACACGCTGCGCCGACAACAACAGGAGGCTGAAAAACAGTGGAAAAAAGCACGGAACCAATCAGCAGAAGCCGACAAGGCAAACAAAGCGCTCATGGTCATCACGCGAAATCATGAAGCAGCAAAGCAAAAATCCAACGAACAGATGAAGATGCTGAAATTGCTTTTGAATGAAACCACCTCGAGTGAAGATCGTTATTCGGCAGACAACGCTCACAAAACCGTAATGCTTCTGGATGACCGGCAACAGGATGAAGATCAAATAGTCACCCTGCTGCAATTCAGCGAGAAGTCTGATTCTCAACCCGCGGAAGTGATGTTGATGCAATTCGAAGAGACTCCTGAAAACGAGCCTGCAGAGGTGATCGTGATGCAATTTCAAGAGGATGAAAATGGTTCTGGTGACGTCGTTTTAATGCAATTCGAAGAAGTGAATGGCGAGCCCCAGGAAGTTGTTCTCATGCAATTTGAAGATGTGATAGAACAATCAAATTGTGAGGATCACACGACTGAAGCAGACAAGTCTTCATCTGAGAAAGATTCAAAATGAACGACGACGCGACGGGCACCATCGTCAGTTCCGGGGCACGCCAAGCCTTAGCCCCGGCCACCCGTCGCTCTCGGAGGGAGAGGGTTTGAGATACCTTCGAGAGTGGGTTATTCGGATGGGCTGTCGTTTTCGATGCCGATGAGTTTGTAGCGGTCGACTTGCTTTCCCTGGGCGTGCCAGATTTCGTTGGGCGTGCCGGGGATGAAATCGAAACCTTCGAGATGCATCTTCGTCTCTTCAATCGGCCAGACGCGCGTCGGTTGTTGAACGTCGGCCGTTAAGGTTTCAGGAAGCTCGAACTCGAACAGGCCGTCCCTCTCGCCGAAGGTGTGAATCGAATAGAGTTTGTCGCCGACGATGCGGATTCCCTGTGAGAAGTGCAGAGGTGCGGGATAGCGAAGCGTGCCGTCGCGAACGAGTTCGTCTCCGTCGATGCGGTAACGATGAATTCCCAGATCGCGCAGGTCGCCGACCCACAGAGATTCGCCGTCGAAACAGACCGGGTCGATCCATGTCAGATCGTGGGTGATGTCCCACGTTTTGACCACGCTCAAATCGCGGGCATCGATTTTGGCGATGACGCCTCGGTCGAGCGTTTTGTCGTATTTGTCTCCGACCGGGCCATGCAGCAGTCCGACCCAGAGATAACCGTCGTGTGCATCAAGCGCCCCGAGATGATTGACTCCCTCGATCTGAATCGTTTTCTCTTCGATGAAATTCCAGTCGCGGTCGTAGCGGCAAATCGAATGCGCCGTCGATGTGAAAAAATATTCGTCGGTGAGCGCCAACCCCTGGCCGGCGGATCCTTTGTTTAACGGATGCTGTTCGAGCAACGTTGCCGGCATCCTCGAGACGTTATCGCCGTCTTTCTTTTCTGAGGGCAATTGCCAGCGGACCACTTCGAGGTGCGTTTTGTCGTCTTCGCCGCGATACGAATACGAGGTGACGAGCGTGCCGTCGTCGAGTTGCACGCTCGGTCCGAATCCCCCTCCCTGATACCGTTTTTCGGTCTTCGTATCGAGCTGAATGCGATCGTGCGTGAAGTCGAAGACGAAGCCATCGTCGGTTTCGTCGCCGGGAATCGCCCTCACGCCGAGGGGAGGATGAAGATCGCGTACGGTGAATGTGAGCAGCAGGCGTTTATCCTTCAGACGCAGAATCGACATGTACATCTCGCCGTAGTCGCCGAAGTCGGCGATGCGATCGAACGTCGCTCCCTCGTCAGTCGACGAAAAGAGGATAAAGTGATCGGCCTGATCGTTTCCCGCTTCGATCGGGCGATCTTTGATGGGGAGTTCGTTGCTGTCGACGCGAACCAGTGCCCAGATCTTGCCGTTCTTTGCCGACCACAGCCACGTTTCGCCTCCGAAGAAACCGTATTTGCTCGCGAAATCGTGGGGCTGACATTTGCGATCGCGGTCCCAGGTTTTTCCGCCGTCGGTCGACTTCCAGAAGAAGTATGGTCCGCCGCCGCCATCGTAATCGACGCCGACGAAGAGCGTTCCATCGGTCATTTCGAGCACGTTGCGCGACGAATGGTTTGATGCTCGCGGTTTGATCTCTTCCGATTCGAAGCGAATCGACTGCCATGTTTTGCCGCGATCGGTCGAGCGATGCAGCCAGCCGCAGGTGTAACCCCATTCGTTACGGACATCCTGTTCGAGCAGATGCCCGGTGATGAAAACGGTGTCGTTGCCGGTGATCGTGAGATACGGTTCGCGTCCGAGCAGGGGGAGTTTTTCGGGTTCGGACCACGACACTCCGCCGTCGGTCGATTTGAAGAGCAACGTCTGCTCGCGGACTTTTCCTCCTTCGAGTTGATCCTGATGAAACGCGGTCAGCCACAGTTCGCCGTCCGAGAACCGGGCGATGCACGGCTTGTAATCGTCGATGTCCCCCAAAGGAACGCGATCGCCCGAGATCGTGACATCGGGAAGCCGTTGGGGATACAGGATGGCGATATCATCGGCGAGCGTTGCCGCCGTGCAGACGACAAACAGGCTGAACACGGTTGACGCGATGGGGAGTCGTCTCATGGAAGCACCCTTTGCAAGAAATCGAAACATGAGCGGGAGGGTTGTCTACAACGTGTTTCTTGATATCCCTTGTTCCCAAGCTCCGCTGGGGAACACAAGTCTTCGCAGCTCTGCTGCGCCGATAGGTAATCACGGGGAAGCGGAGCTTCCCGAATGTGCGGTACCAGGCGGAGCCTGGGACCGAGAGGAACCGAGAGTCGTCACACCGTCGGTCGCCAATAAACGGCATAGATGCTCGGCGTGGTTGATACCTGTCGTGCTATGTGTAACAGTAACCGCACGGTCTTTCCTGTTAGCGAAGCGATGTCGTTCTTCCAGCGAATGGGACAATCGAGCCCGTTCTCGACGTCGCATGTTCCTGCATCGTCACCCGAGAACCCGGCGACAGGATGAAAACTTTCATCGACCAGTTCGGGGCGAATGCCGTGTGTGACGTCGGCGTTGAGGACGATATCAAAACCGTCTTGGGGAACCTCAATCGCCGTGGTGCAGATCGACCCGTCGTTGAAGTCGGGGATCAGGCTATAACCTCCCCAGCGGTCACGGGGAATCGTCGCCAGGGCGACTTCGCCCGAGTAGTATTTCAGCACTTCGTCGAGATTTTGTCCGCCGACGTTGCGCCAGCGACCGTGATATATGCGCGTCTCGTCTCCGACGTTTAGGATACCGTTGGCCTGGCAGAGAACGGTGTTGAAGTCGTATCCTTCGACCGGCGTGGCGAGCGAATCTTCACGCCGCAAGAAGCGATGTCCCTTCACCGGTTCACGAAAACGGAGGCCGTCGTTCGAGACGAGCAGACCGAAGTCGCACGAGATGTCGGCGAAGCCTTTCGCAAAATCGGCGTTGTGCCAAAGTCCGTAGAGACCGACGCAGACGTTTCCGAGACTGACGGCTCCGACTCCGAGATGAACCTGATCGTACACGCCGCTCATCCCGCGAATGCTGCGGTCTTCGGGTTCGGCGAGGGCGAACGACTCGGCGAGCACATCGGGCCAATGGTCGAAATCGGAAGAGAGGCGTGCGACGCCGGTGCGACCGCAGGGGGAACCCCCTTCCGCCGCGTAGCCGAGCGAACGTTCCATCACCTGGTAATGGATAACGTACTGCCCGTCATGCTTGATGAACGACGACGGTTCGACGAACTGATTGCGAAATGGGATGCCGGTGACGGTCCAGTTGATGCCGTCGGGTGAAATCGCCGTCGCGACCGACGGCATGCGGCCGAATTCTTCGATCGGCGGATCGGACTGATCGGGAAAGAACTGGTACGTCATCTTGTAACGCCGGGCGGGATCGGGGTCGGCGTCGTCTTTGATGACGAGCGCACCACTGACGACGGTGTGCGGCAGCGCGAGCGCATTGTTCTCGCGGCTTCCTTTGAACAGCACCTGTCCCAATGCGGGTTTCGTCCATTCGATGCCGTCGTCGCTTTCGGCGTAGCAGATCGGCCCCTGAAACAACGGCGATTCGCCGTTGAAGTAACTCGGCGATTTGGCGATCTGCTGCATCATTCGCGGCGACCAGTCGGGGTTAATTCCCCAGTGGCAGGCATAATACCACATGCGAAATTTTTCGCCGTCGTGCAGCACGGTGCCGTAGAAATGAGCGGCAAGATTATCGGGAGCGTCGCTCTCGAACGGACCCGGCAGAAGCACCGGCTCGTCCCGCACCGTCGGTTGGGCAATCGTGAGAGTGACGTTCTTGCGAAAAGGAATCGAGGCGTCGTCGATGGCGAGAAATGTTTTTTCGCCCGTTGATGGAGTTGGCCGTTCGGCAGCGCGGAGATGAGACTGCCCGGCGAGTAATGCGGCGGCGCTGGTTGTTGCAGTCGTCGCGAGCCATTGTCGTCGTGAGAACTGAGAGTCTGACATGGTGTGTGTCCTTATGTAGTTACCATCTTGTTCCCAAGCTCCGCTGGGGAACACAAGTCTTCGCAGCTCTGCTGCGTCAGCAAGTCGACAGAGCCTGGGACCGAGAGTATATGCGTTGCCAGGTCTTCGAAGTTCCGCTTCGCCGAGTGAATTCGAAGTGAACTCGTATAGAATACACCCTCATTCGGCCTGCGGCCACCTTCGCTTATACGGCGGGCTGGTCACGAATGTTTACTTCGCCGACTTCGCTCCGGCGATGCGCCAGACGCCTCGGGTCTCGTTCCCCTTGCCGTCGCAGGCTTCGTAGACCATGCCGAAGGTCGATGCGCTGCCGGGGGGCATGTGATAGAGGCAGACCTCGGAACACTTTGCGTAGTCCCATGTGCCGACACCGGGGGACATGATCGGCTCTTCTTCTTTTTTCCAGGTGATGGCATCTGATGAAACGGCTCGCAAGATGTGCGATTGTTTCGGCGTACCGTAGCCGGCGTAGTACATCACGTACATGCCGTTTTCGAGCGTTATGATTTCGCAGGCGAAGGCGACGACAGCGTCGTATTCGGTATCGCTCGCGATGCGGACGCCCGGCTCGCGCTCGAAGGTAAGTCCGTCATCCGAAACCGCGCTGATGATACCGACGTCGCGCTCGCAGCAATACATACGGCAGCGGCCGTCGTCGAGAAATAGAATGCGAGGGGACATAAAATTGTGCACGCCGTCACCGAAGCGCACTCCCGGTTCGACGCTCCAGGTCAACCCGCCGTCGTTCGACATGGCCGAACGGATCGTGCTCGGTTCCGACTGTGGACCGGGACAACATTCGAAATACATGCGCAGACGCAAGTCGCCGACGGCGATGGGGACGACCTCCGAAGAGACAACACGGCGGATGTCGTCTCCACATTGCGACGGCGATAACCGTACCCCCGGTTCCGGTTTCCAATTGACGCCGTCGGGCGAATAGCGACTCAGAATTCGTGTGCGGCAGTTGTCGTAATCGAGTGCGCCGGATGGAAAGCCGGTGCGCGGCAGCATCTGCGAGTAATACACGCGATAACCGCCGTCAGGAAGGGCAACGACGCGAGGACTGACCGCACCACAAACTCCGGTGCGAACGGCGTTCGCGGGCCAAATCGCATCGGGGGCGGGATCGTTCGCCTCGTCGGGCGCGGCGTCGACGACAAAGTTCTCGTCGCGGATCCAGTCGTGGCCGGGATCGGAGATGACGCAATGGATTTCATGCAGAGACGTAAGAGGTCGAGCCAGGTTGATCACGCCAAAACACCTTCGATCGCATGTCCTTCACCGTACAGCGGCGTCGGGCGGTTCTGGTTGTCGTAGATCATGGTGTCGTTGCCGTAGCCGACGGAGTGATAAACCGTCGCCAACACATCTTGCGGATCGACCGGCAGGTCGGCGACGTACGAGGCGATGGCGTCGCTCGAACCATACACAGCGCCGGGCTGCGTTCCGCCACCGGCGAGCAACGCACAGAATGTCCCCGTCCAGTGGTCGCGGCCCGACCGCGTGTTCACGCGCGGTGTGCGCCCCATTTCGCTCAGGACGACGACCAGTGTCTCATCGAGCAGACCTCGTTCGGTGAGGTCGTCGAGCAGCGACGAGATGGCTCGATCGATGCCGGGGAGCAGCCAGCCTTCGCACGCCTTGAAATGATCCCAGTGCGTATCCCAGCCGAGCATCGAAATGTCGCTGCTCTCTTTGGTGCAATCCCAGATCGCCGTCACCAGCGGGACGCCGTTTTCGACGAGTCGGCGCGAGAGCAATACGCTTTGACCGAATAAGTTCCAGCCGTAACGATCGCGAAGTTCGGCGGGTTCGCGATTCAGATCGAGCACTTCGCGAATGCGATCGGATGTCAACAATCGCATCACCTGGTCTTCGCGCAACGCATAGTTTGCGACGGCCGTCGATTCATCCAGATCACGTCGTTGTGTTTCGACCTGTTCGAGCAGACTGCGGCGACGATCGAGCCGATCGAGCGTGATCTCTGGATGCAGCACCGCACCGTCAGGAACAAAGCTGAGCGTCTCGGCGTTGACACCGCCGAATTCGAAGAGATGTTCGCCGTTCTTCCCGAACTGCGTACAGAGGGGATCGAACCGCGAGCCGAGAATTCCGCCGTAGGGACCGGTGCGATTATAGCCTTCGAGCAACCCGAGCCGATTAGGCAGACACATATGCGGCGGCAATGTCGAATCGCCATTCGTTGTACCGCGACGCTCGCCGAGGTACTGCAGCGCCGACATAAAATACGGTTTATCGCCTGCGATGGCTGGATTGATCCCCTGCCCTTTGAGCAGACTTCCTGATTGTGAATTGAATCCGGTAAGTACCCTCGCGGTATTGTGCGAGGGATCGGGGGTCGTCAACGAGCGAATGAGTGCCGTCTGATGCATTCGTTGCGAGAGCAACGGCAGATGTTCGCAAACCTGCAATCCGGGAATGCTCGACGCGATTGGTTTGTACGGGCCGCGAATTTCTTCGGCCGCGTTCGGTTTCATGTCGAACGTTTCGAGCTGGCTCCAACCGCCGAACAGAAACAGGCAGATGACCGATTTGGCTTTGCCCTGGGGAGCTACAGCAGAGACAGCGTTTGCGGCTCGTAGTTGTCCGGTCAAGCCCCCCATACCGAGACTCAGCCCGCTCAAACCCCCGGCCACCAGAAGTTCTCTTCGGGTTGTTCCGTCGCAGACGCGTTTCTTGTTTCCGAGAAGCCGTAACATGGATGGTCCCCGTTTTTTGATGGGCGATAGACTCACTTCATCATAACATCGACCATTATTGATGTCACCTTCATTCTGATGTCGCACACACTGTGTCGACACTCACACCGTCGTCAACAACGGCGACATTATCGAGAATGGCCCGTTTTCGCCGCTGATGAATCGGGCGGACCCAATTCCACCACGCCGCTCCCTGAACGACGACCAGCGATAACAGGACGGCAGCCGACATCAGGTAAGGAACCCGATGACCGTACATCGATCCCAGAACACCGCCGACAATCGTGCCGACGGCCATCCCCGCGGCGAGTGTCGCTTCGTGAATGCCTGCGGCGAGGGCGCGCGAATCGTTCGAACTCCCCGCCGTGCTGTAGAACAATCCCGAGAAATAATTGTAACCGACGAGCTGACCCAGTAAGGCCAGGCCGATCAACAGTGCGAATGCCGAGTCGGCTTGTGAGACGACGATCAATCCTCCTGCTCCGAGAATTTGTGTCACCACCGCCACGCTGAAGCGGTAATGCCAGAACGCGAAGTAATGCATCACAAAATACGTTGCGATAATCACCGCACGCCAGCTGGCGAGCAGATAGCCGTGATCGTCGGCAGGAATGTCGATCGCCACGGCAAGATCGGGAAGTAAGTGGACGATCATGGCACCGCCGAACATCCCGCCGAGATTGGCGATCCAGCTGAGACGTTTGAACGCCGTGGCGAGTGCGACATGGGGATGGGGTTCGGCAACTTCGGACTCTTCGTCGCGAGGCTTCCTCTGCAGCGGCATGCGGGCCACAACGACGGCGAGTACAAGATTGACGACGGCAACAGCCAAAGCCGCTCCCAGAGGCCAGCTTTTGCCAAGCACGTAGAGCGAACCCGCCGTCAGTTGTCCGCACATCATGCCGAAGTTCCAGGCGACACAGAACAGAATCAACGTGCGGCTGACCCCTCGACTGTTGGCGTGGGCGTCTTCATCCTGATTGAGCCAGCCGATCAACGGCGGATAGAGAAACCCGAGACCGATCCCCTGCAACCAGTAAATCGGCAGCAGAAACTGCGTGTCGGCGGCGAGCATCGTCCCACCGATGGTCAGCGCCACCAGCGCGGCACCGAGTTGAAAAATCATGCGGCTGTCGAAACGACGGGCCAGCAATCCTCCCATAATGCTGGCGACGCCGGCGGTAAACGAGAAACCGGCACCGACGATCCCGAGGTAATACGGCTCGGCATCGGCTTCGGCCAACCCGCGCGAGACGGTAAACACTTCGATAAAAACGGCGAAGTCGGTGAACATGCAGATGATGTACAACAGCCGTTGTTTTGTCGTCACGGTAGGGATCCAGAATCAAAGGTCGAAAGTCAATTGCCCAAAACAGGGCCATCGACCCGAGGAAGGATGTAAAGGGAGGGTGTACGTTGCGATTGCGATTGCGATTGTGACATTCGTCACGATCGTTCGACAACCATCTTAGCTCAACGCCCGCGAAATGAAAAAGCCAGGCGGGTATTTAACGTCGTTTGCCAAGTGTCGCGATCGTCTCGTCGTCAATTGCCCCGTCATACAGCCGTACGTCGGCCATCGAGCCGGTGAAATAATTTTGGGCGCCGAAACCGATGAGC
>JAQCEJ010000142.1 GCA_027618475.1 Planctomycetota bacterium
CACCATACGCAATTATCGGGCCATTCTATTCAGTAGTTATGAGGTTTTGACGGCGGCTCAATGTCTAATTCCCAATATTTTTTTCAGACCGTGTTACATGTGTCATTCGGATTTAGGCATTAGTGATTCTTCCCCATCACGCGGCATTGCGTTCGATGTTGTTTCCGCCGAGAAGGTACGCGACGAGAAAACAACCGGCGATCACGATCAGCGAGAGAAACACCCAATAACCTGACAGCATCTCGGCGATATTGATTTTCCACATCATCCCCGACTTAAATTCCGTCCCCATGTCGTGCGGAAAAACGCCGGCATCCAACTGAGCCCGCACCTCTGGTGTCACGAACACGGCGTTCTCGGGTTTGTCCCATTCCGCCCGCACGAGATCGATAAATTCCTGCCGCACAATAGCACAAAACGCCGCCCCGCCGCCGATGATCAATGCAGCGGTGACGAATACGAGAATGTAACGAAGTGCGGGCATGCCTTAAGCATCAAAATGGTTAGGATGGACTGGTGTCTTGGGTTAACTGAGTATTTTCTTCCATCTCCCTCGCCTTCGACAAGGCCGAGGCTACGAGTCCTGCGGGAACCGATACGATGCCCAGTCCAATAAGCAGGACGAAAAACGTGAATATTTTTCCTCCAAGTGTCACCGGATAGACGTCGCCGTAGCCGACGGTCGTTAATGTTGACACAGCCCACCACAAACTATGAAACACTGATGCAAAGACTTTCGGCTGCGTTTCGTTCTCGAAGTAATAAATTCCCACCGCCGCAAGATAGAGCACGATACCTGCGGCACAGAGGAACAGAACAACTTCCTCTCTGGCGATGATCATGGCCCGATGGAATCGTCGAACGGCGATGCTGTACCGCGTCAATTTAAAAATTCGGAAGAGCCGTAAAAGTCGAAACGTCCGGAGTGTTCGCAAATCGATAGCCGTCCCCAAATAAAACGGCAGTATGGCAGCAAGATCAACGAGGCCGAAAAAGCTGAAGATATATTTATGCCGAGGCGAAGCGACAAACACTCGTAAGAGGTATTCGACGCTAAAAAAAGCGACAATGAAGTATTCAACATAATTCAACCAGTCACGAGTTCGAGGAGAAAGCCCAGGCAAGGTTTCAATCGAAAACGTGATCAGCGAAATGATAATTAATCCTTGCACCACCAGAGTGAATATTTTTCCATGGGGATGATTGGGCGATTCGATGATGCGTTTGAGGAAGTTCATATGAAAATTGAGAAATTCCGCAGTTCATAGTTGCTGGTTCATATAATCTTAAAACCGTTCGCGAAGAAGTCCGCCAATTAGAAAGGGAACGGCTTTTTCAATATGCGATGGATTGACTTCATCGGAATCATCAATATCCGCAATCGTGCGACTGACTTTTGCAAGCCGATCCATGGAGCGTGTCGAAAGCGTGTGCGTGTCGATACAAGTTTTAAAGTGGGAGAAGCCTTGGTTTGAAAATTGACAATAATCTCGAACGTGACCGCCTGGCATCGCTGCATTAAATGGAATTTGAGTCCCTTCGAATCGTCGCTGTTGCCGCTCGCGCGCTTTTTCGACTTTCGCACGTAAGCGAGACGACACACCATCTTCTGTTTCGGCAAATCGTTCGTCCGTCGTCAAGGGCTTCAGCTCAACCTGCAAGTCGATACGATCAAGCAGTGGACCACTTAACTTTTTCAGGTAACGATCGACATCTGCTTCAGGACACCGACATCGGTCTGTACCAAAAAATCCGCAGGGGCAGGGATTCATTGCCGCGACCATCGTGAATCGACATGGAAATTCTAAGGACGCACCGACACGCGATATGTTGATAGTTCCTTGCTCAATGGGTTGGCGAAGGGCTTCCAAAGATGATCGTGGAAATTCTGGAAGCTCATCCAGAAATAACACGCCCAAATGCGCAAGTGTAATTTCGCCCGGTTTGGGAATTCCACTACCACCACCTATTAAAGATCCTTGTGATGCTGTGTGGTGAATTGATCGCATTGGGCGCCGTGTGACCGCCATAGCATCATGATTGAGCTTTCCACATGCGGAATAAATCTTGGTAAGTTCAACTTTTTCACCATCGTTCAGCTTGGGCAAAATTCCTGGAATGGCACTTGCGATAAGCGATTTTCCCTCACCTGGCGGACCGATCAGTAGGAGATTATGTCCCCCTGCCGCAGACACAACTGCCGCTCTTCGTGCTTCTGTTTGCCCCTTAATTCTTCCAAAATCGACTGCTTTTTCAAATGCTGGTTCGAATTTTATGTTATTTCGCAACGCATTTTCTAATCGACCTTTGCCCTTGAAAAAAGCAATGACTTCATCAAGCATGGAGACTGGATAAACTCGACAACCTTCATGGCCTGGTTTGGCCAATATGAGGGCGCATTCCTTTTCATTTCCATTCGGTACGATCAATGATTGTCCTGGTTTTGCGCGAAACGCCAGCGATAAAGCACCTGGCACCCGACGAATTTCACCATGAATTCCGACTTCGCCCATAAGGATGTAATCGCCTTCCTTATGTTCGGCGAGATCGGGCAGATAACCCGACGCCTGCAGCATGATGATGGCAAGCGGTAGATCGAGCCATGTGCCATATTTTGGTAGATCGGCCGGTGCCAGATTAATTAATACATCAACATTCGATTCTGGGATTTCAAATTTTGAAAAGGCTCCACCAATTCGTTGCAGGCATTCGCGTACTGCTCCTGTTGCCATTCCGGTAATCGTTGTTGCCTGAGTAAGTGAGCAGGGTCGGCGACGTACTTCCACCGCCCGTGCCTGTATTTCAATTATGTGTCCGTCAAGACCCAATAGAATGGCACCGTTGAGAGTATGGTCCAGCTTTAGTAGATGTCCATATTTTTTCTGTAATTGGAGATCTTTGATCGAAGCCATTCATTTTCTCCGGGGGATAATTGAGGTGCAAAGGTTTACAGATTTAATGATGTGTAATTATGGTCAGATCCATTTGGCGATTCAAGCATAAATACACCAACCAAATAATTGGCCTTACCTCATCCTACCCACCACAAACTCGAACACCCCCAGCCGATGATCGCTGAGCCTCGACGACTTGATTCGGTAATCCATCGGCGTGATTCGCTCGCCGAATAGGCACTGGTCGAGGGCGAAGACCGGCAGCGGCATCGGCCAGGTGTAGCTCCATCCGCTGCCGACTGTCCAGTAGGCGTGCCGGTAGCCTTGCGGCAACTGCGACAGGGCGAGCGATTCGCGCGGGGCGTTGAAGTCGCCGGCGATGATGTCGGGTTGGTAGTGCTCGATCAACGCGTTGAGCCTCGTCAGCACGGGGGTGCGGTGTACCAGCGGATCGGAAACCAAATCGACGGCGAGAATCGTCACTAACCCTTGAGGCGAATGCCAACGGAGTCGTCGGACCTTCGCTTCTCGCGATTTCCAGACCCAGCCGAGATCGTCGATCTGTCCGAGACCCCAGACTGCCATGATGCCGATGCGAATCGACGTGGCATCGGTGACATCGGGTCTCAGGGTCGTCAGGCGTTCGAACGACGCGTCGCGCGGAATCTCAGAAAGCAAATAAAAATCGGCCCGCTCGTCGGCGAGGCGTTGCTGAATGGCTTCCCACCCCAGGTGCCCGCGATAGACGTTCCAATGCACGAACCGCAAAGAGGGACTACCGCCGACACGAGTCGGCGTTCGCAGAATGGCATTCTCGCGTACGCCCATCATCGCCAACGGCAACACCAAAATCACCAAAGCCGCGACCGCCAACCCTCTTCGTTTGCACCGCAGCGCAACAATGGCGAAAAACAACCACACCGCTGCGATTGCAGGAGAAGGGATATAAAAGCAAAGCCCCGTCATCCACGTCACATCGCGAAAAATCTGTCCGACACACCACATCAGCGTGAGGAGCGAGAGCATCATTAACGCGACACATTTCAGGATCCGTTTCAAGTCGATTCATCCCTGATTGAAGTCGTTATGGACCGCGAAGTCGTGGAGTTCGCAAAGTATTTTAAGTGCAGTCAGGCATTTTCCGCATCAAAACGACGATCGGCCATCAGTTGGTGACAAGGGAGACGGATTCCTTAACGATCTCCGCGACTTCGCGGTGAACATCGCCTTTGCAGAATCGAAATCCACTCGGAAGGCTGCTATCATATGCACAACGTACAACTTGCGCGAACAAGAGTTTTTGACTGACGATCAAAAGGACGCATCATGGATTACCGCAACCTGGGAAAAGCCGGCGTTAAAGTCTCTCGCATCTGTCTCGGCACAATGATGTTCGGCGGACAGACCAGCGAAGCCGATTCGATCAAGATCATGCATACCGCACTCGAACAAGGGGTCAATTTTTTCGATACGGCGGATATCTATCACGCCGGCGAGTCGGAAAAAGTCGTCGGCAAGGCGATCGCCGACCGCCGCGAACAGGTGGTGCTGGCGACGAAAGGGCGCGGCCCGATGGGGCAGGGGCCGAACGACAAAGGGGCCAGCCGCGTGCATATGATGCGGGCTCTCGATGCGAGCCTCAAACGGCTGAAGACCGATCACATCGATATCTATTATCAGCACACCCCCGACTACGAGACGCCGATCGACGAAACGTTGCGGGCCCTCGACGACATGGTTCGCTCGGGGAAGGTGATGTATATCGGCTGCTCGAACTTTCGCGCCTGGCGATTGTGCGAAGCGCTCTGGACCAGCGACAAACTCGGCCTGCACGCCTTCTCGTGCGTCCAGCCCCTCTACAACATCGTCAACCGCGATATCGAGGTCGAACTGTTGCCGTTGTGCCAGGAGAAAAAAATCGGCGTGGTGAGTTACAGTCCGCTTGCACGAGGCATTCTCACCGGCAAATACAAACCGGGCCAGGAATTCCCCGAAGGAAGCCGGGCGTCGAGGAATGATCCCAGAATGAAACAAGCCGAGCTGCGCGAAGAGAGTTTCGTCGTCGCGCAAGATTTGACCGGTTACTGCGAGAAGCGAGGCGTCTCATCGAGCCAGTTCGCCTTAGCGTGGTGCCTGGCAAACCCGATCTTAACGAGCATCATCGTCGGCCCGAGAACGATGGAGCAATACAACGACAACAGGGGCTGCCTTGGCATCACCGTCACGAAAGAGGACGAAGCCTTCGTCGACAGTTTAGTCCCCCCCGGCGAACACAGCGGCAAAGGATTTCAAGACAGCGCCTACCCGATTACGGGAAGGCCCGTCTAAAACCCTCTCCCTTCCAAAGGGAGAGGGTGGCCGCGCAGCGGCCGGGGGAGGGCACTTTTGGTTTGGAGCCTCGAAGAGGCGACCGTCAATAGCTTTGGGCGGAAGCCCCAAGAATCGAGACGTTCCCCAACGCCCCAAGACCCGAATGGGGCGATAGAACCTCAATCCCACAAATACCGTTCGTCAAATTCCATGTCGTGCCGGCGTAACAGTTCGAGGAACTCCTCCTTGAATGTTTGCCGGCGGTGATGCTCCTGCTGATTGGCGATGTATCGTTTGACACGGGCCAAGTCCGAGAAACTGACGCCGAACGCACCATAACCCGTCTGCCATGCAAATGATTTCAATTCGGCAAACGTTTCGTGAATCCATTTCGACGAATTCGATTTGACGATCCGCACAAATTCCGACATCGCCATTTCTTTGTGAAGAGAAATCAGCAGATGAACGTGGTCAGCCACTCCGCCGGCGGTCAACAGTTTGCCGCCGCGATTGGAGACGACTCCCCCCATGTAGTCGTAGAGCCGGGGAGCGAGGTCGTCGGTGATGAACGGTTGGCGGTTCTTCGTGCTGAAGACGACGTGGACGTGCAGGCAGACGAACGATTGCGTCATGGTTGTCACCTCTTCGAGAATTGGAATGAGGCGATACGTCGTTCAAATCACGAAGTCACAATCAAGGTTGATAATCTCAATCCCCAGCCTCGAAGAGGCGATCGTCAATAGCCTGGGGCGTAAGCCCCAGGAAGGGTTAATGGTGATGGCACAAGCCCCGGAGGGGCGATAGATGAGAATGATGGGATCATAAACGATTCAATAAATTCAAATTTTTGAATGAGATCGGTGGTTGAATATCTGTCGCCTCTTCGAGGCTTGCATTCATAATTCGACGGGTTCCTGGGGCTTCCGCCCCAGGCTATTGACGGCCGCCCCTCCGGGGCTGAAGACGTCTGCGTTGAATCGATGGAGACTACTCTCCTCCCAACTCCTTCCACACAAACTCCAGGTTCTCGACATTCTCCTTCACATCCACTCCTGTCCATTCCTTGTAGAACGGGAAGTCGATTTGCTCTTTGACTTGCTCTAGCGTTTTGCCGTCGTCGATGGCTTGTTGGATGTAGGCTCTTAATTCGACGAAGTAGCGTTTTTGTTTTTCGATCAGCGTGATGTCGCTCGTTTCGCCGTGGCCGGGGGCGATGAGTTTAATCGGCATCTTTTGTAACTCGCTCAGCACGCGGATCCAACTGGCGGTGTTGCTGTCGCCGGTGTAGTTGAATTGGCCGTTCACGCACGCATCACCCGTGAAGAGAATGCCATGCTTGGGGAGCCAGGCGACGGCGTCTCCCGCGGTGTGGGCATGGCCGAGGTGCAATAACTCGACGCGCTGCGTGCCGTCGTCGATCACCATACGGTGCGGGAAGTACAAACTCGGCGGCGTGAGATCGAGTTTGCCGTATTCATCGGGCTTCTCTTTCTGCTGCGATGCGAACCACTGGGCACCGTTGGTTTCGAAGAGGGGCTTGCTGTTTTCCGATGCAACGACGATCGAACCGTTTGCGGCGTAAATGGCGTTGCCGTCGGCGTGATCGCCGTGATAGTGCGTGTCGAAGACGTAACGAATCGGCTTGTCGGTTTGTTCGCGGATGAGTTCAACGACTTTCTCGGCCTGATTCGGAAAATTGGCGTCGATCACGAGGACGAAATCCTTGAACTCGACCCACCCCTGATTGCAACCGATGAACTCGGGCTTCGTCAGAATCTTGCGGAAGTAGACTCCCGGAGCGAGTTCGTGAATTTTGGTTTCGGTCGGCACAAACCAACCGGACGACCAGCCGGCGACGCCGAGGATGACGGTGAGGGTGAGGAACGGGACGAGCGTGCGTTTCATGGGGGATCTCCTGTGTTAAGTGGTGAGGAGATATCGTAATCGCACGTCGAGCGCGGTGGAAGCGAGAGGAGGAGTGGGAGAGGGGAAGAGGGGGGGAAAGAAATTCTTCTTCGGTTAGCCGCGACGCAACGCGGAGCGCTAGCCGTTGCTGTAGAATGCAGAGCCCTCACCCGGCCGCGATGCGGCCACCCTCTCCCTGTTGGGGAGAGGGTTTATAGGGATGCTCGTCCCTGCTGGAGCGCTCGCTTTTCTTCAACGAAATACTGCACAGGGGGTCTTGGATCGAGTATGATATAAAAGGTGTTGAATCCGTTTTTGTGAATCTAAGCTGATGTTGGATCTGAACATGAAGCTGCGTCTCTTGCTATTGTTTTTCCTGGTGTCGGTGGCTGGCTCGGCCCGTGCCGATGAGCCTGTCGATTTCGTGACGCACATTCAACCGATCTTCGCCAAACATTGTCTGTCGTGTCACGGGGCCGATGCTCAGGAGAGCGGGCTGCGGCTCGATCACCGCGACATTACCTATAACGGTGGCGACAGCGGCAAGAAAGGGATTGTCCCCGGCAAATCGGCCGAGAGTGAATTGATGCATCGGTTGACGACCGATGACATATCGGAACGGATGCCGCCGGAAGGTGATCCGTTGTCGGTCGACGAGATCGGGCTGATCACGCGCTGGATCGACTCGGGAGCACAATGGCCCGAATCGCTGGCGACACCGAAGCTCGCCAATTTGCCCTGGAGTTATTTTCCTCCGCAGCGACCGATTCCGCCGCCGGCGAGCGATCCGTCGTGGCCGCGGAACTCCGTGGACAATTTCGTGCTGTCGAAATTGGATGCCGCGGGACTGACGCCCACTTTCGAAGCCGATCGGTATGTGCTCATTCGGCGGGTGTCGCTCGATCTGATCGGTTTGCCCCCGAGTCCCGATGAGGTCGCCGCATTTGTGAACGACGATTCCCCCGACGCGTACGAACGGCTGGTCGATCGTCTGCTGGCGAGTCCTGCTTACGGCGAACGCTGGGCGCGGATGTGGCTCGATCTGGCCCGTTATGCCGACTCGGCGGGATATGGGTCCGACCCGCTGCGAACGATCTGGGGCTACCGCGACTGGGTGATCGACGCCTTCAACGACAACAAATCGTTCGATCGATTTACGATCGAGCAGATTGCCGGTGATCTGTTACCCGATGCGACGCTCGAAACACAGATCGCAACGGGCTTTCATCGCAACACAATGACAAACACCGAAGGGGGAACCGACGACGAAGAATGGCGTACGGCCGCCGTCAAAGATCGCGTCGATACCACAATGCAGGTCTGGATGGGGCTGACGTTCGGCTGTGCGAAGTGTCACAGCCATAAATACGAACCGATCACGCAGCGAGAATATTACGAATTCTATGCGTTCTTCAATCAGACGGCGGACAACGATCAGCCGAGCGAAGCGCCGGTCGTCTCGCGACCATCGCAGAATATGATCGAACAGAATCAGGCGATCGATGCACAGATCGCAGAACTCAAAAAAGAACTCGAAGCGGCGACCGACAAAAAATCGATCGAAGACAAAATCGCCGAACTCGAAAAAACGCGGCCGGTCTACCCGACGATTCCCGTCCTGCAGGAACTCGCTGCCGAACAGCGGCGTGAAACGCACGTGCTGATCAAGGGAAACTATTTGAGCCCGGGTGACATCGTCGAGCCGCAGTTGCCGTCGGCGCTTCCGTCGTTCCCCGAGGGAGTGCCGCAAAATCGCCTGGGTGTGGCGACATGGCTCGTCGATAAGGGGAACCCGCTCACCGCTCGCGTGATGGTCAATCGGTACTGGTCGCAACTGTTCGGGGCGGGGCTTGTCGAGACCGAAGAAGACTTTGGCGTCAAGGGAGAGTTGCCGAGTCATCCCGAATTGCTCGACTGGCTTGCCACCGAATTTATGCGACTCGACTGGGATATGAAGGCGATGCTGCGGGTGATCGTGACATCGGCGACGTATCGTCAGTCATCGCGCGTGACATCAATCGCGTTGGAAAAAGATGCTCGTAACCGGTTGTATTCACGAGGGCCGCGTCATCGGCTGGAAGCCGAAATGGTGCGCGATCAGGCCCTTGCCTTAAGCGGATTGCTCGGCGAAAAGGTGGGGGGGCCGTCGGTTTACCCTCCGCAGCCTCCAGGAATGTGGCAGGCGGCGTTCAATGGCCAGCGGACCTGGCCGACAAGTGAAGGGCTCGATCGCTATCGACGCGGGTTATATGTTTTCTGGCGGCGGACGGTTCCTTATCCTTCGATGGCAACGTTCGATGCTCCCAGCCGTGAGATCTGCACGGTGCGGCGCATCCGCACGAATACGCCGTTGCAGGCCTTCGTGACGATGAACGACCCGGTTTATGTCGAGACCTCACAAGCCTTGGCGCGGCGGATCATCGCTGAAGGAGGAGAAACGACCGAATCGCGAATTCAATATGCGTTGGAGTTATGTTTATGCCGCCCCGCGCAGCCCGAACAGATTGCGGCGGTGCAGCGATTGTATGAATCGGAAAAAACGCATTACGCCCAGAACCAAACAGCGGCGACGCAGTTGGCAACCGATCCGCTGGGTCCGTTGCCAGAAGGAGCCGACACCGCCGAATACGCCGCCTGGACCGTCATCGGCAATATTTTGCTGAATATGGATGGGGTGTTGATGAAACAGTGAAAAGACTCCCTGTGGGTGAGGGTGGCCGCACAGCGGCCGGGTGAGGGGAGTCAAACCGCGATCGATCGCGTGGTTAATGACAGCCATTATTCACGCCGTGTTTCGCCCCGAAGGGGCACGACATATCAGCCCCGGGCAACGCCCGGGGTGACGTTGACAAGTTGTTTTCAGAGCCCCGTAGGGGCGGCACAATCGTGGAAAATTGTGTGTCGAAATCATTGGTGAAAAATCTCATCCATTTGATTTACAGTACTAGAACTGGTTTCATAACCCGGTTGGCGACGGAATAATCATCCAAATTGTCCGGAATTATCCGCCGTCCAGAGGGTTATGAAACTGCTTGTAAGCATCGAATGCCGTGGATATCCAATGAAGTCAGCCGAAGGTTATACGCTTATCAACAAGGTATCTTTCAGGAATTAGAAAGTCCGGCGATTGTTATTGGCGGTGTGGAAGATCATGTCCACGCCTTGTTCACGTTATCAAAGAATTATGCGTTGAAGACAATTGTTGAAGAAGTCAAGAAGAGCAGTTCAAAATGGATGAAGTCGGAAGGAACGATGAACCCGGACTTCTACTGGCAAAGTGGTTACGCGGCGTTTTCAGTAAGTCAATCAAACAAAGATAGGGTGAAACTATACATCGACAACCAGAAAGAACATCATCGGAAGATATCATTTCAGGATGAGATCCGCACATTGTGTCGAAGGCACGGTTTTGAAATCGATGAGCGATACATGTGGGATTGATCTGACGATGGTGTCGCCCCTTCAGGGCTCTGTGCGGGTTGTGATAAACTACCCCGGGCGTTGCCCGGGGCTGATTTGTTGATGCCCCTACGGGGCGGACGGAAAGAGGAGACCGTATAACGTCGCATTGCCCTGTAAGCATTGTTTCGAAATTTTTTTTCCTACGTTCCCATACCGGAGCTTGGTAACGAGACGATAACCGGAGAACAGGTATGAACCTTCGACTCGCAAACGCTCAATTCGCCTCGCGGCGTCAATTTCTTTCTCGCTGTAACGTCGGTCTTGGCGGGCTTGCGCTCGCTTCGTTGATGCACGACGGGAAACCCGGCCGCGCGGCGGAGCCCGATGTGCTCGGCGTCGCCGATTTGCCGGCCCCCGTCATACCGGCGAAGGCGAAGAATATCATTTACCTGCACATGTCGGGTTCGCCGCCGCAGCAGGATTTATTCGACTATAAGCCCGAGCTCATCAAGCACAACCTCGAACCGTGCCCCGACTCGTTGCTCGAGAATCAGCGATTCGCGTTCATCAAAGGGCATCCGAAGCTGCTGGGGACACAGCAGCCGTTTCATCGGCACGGCGAATCGGGGATTTGGGTCAGTGATAATCTACCGCATTTCAGCCAGGTCATCGACGAGGTGACGGTCATCAAGTCGATGATCACCGACCAGTTCAATCACGCCCCGGCCGAGCTTTTCATTTACACCGGATCGCCGCGGTTCGGTGCGGCGTCGATGGGCTCGTGGATCACCTATGGGCTCGGCAGCGAAAACAGCGATCTGCCGGGGTTCGTCGTGCTTGTCAGCGGTGGGACCGACCCGACCGGGGGAAAGAGTCTCTGGGGGTCGGGGTTTCTGCCGTCGACGTATCAGGGAGTGCAATGCCGCTCATCAGGCGAACCGATTTTGTACGTCAACAACCCTGCGGGGATGGATCGCGACGTCCGCCGCCGCAGTCTGGATGCGCTCAAGAGCCTCAACGAAATTGAACTGGCCGAGTTCGGCGATCCCGAAACGATTACGCGGATTCACCAGTACGAACTCGCTTATCGCATGCAGATGATGGTCCCCGATGTGATGGATATCAATCAGGAACCGGCCCACATTCATGAACTCTATGGCACCGCTCCGGGGCAGACGGCGTTCGCGAACAACTGCCTGCTCGCCCGCCGCATGGTCGAACGGGGGGTGAGGTACGTGCAGCTTTACGACTGGGGTTGGGATATGCACGGCACGACTGCCGATACCGACATCGTCACCGGCATGCCGGCAAAGTGCAAGACGGTCGACAAAGCAATCGCCGGGTTGATCACCGACCTCAAACAGCGCGGCATGCTCGAAGATACGCTCGTCGTCTGGGGAGGCGAGTTCGGCCGCACATCGCTCAACGAAGAACGCAACGGCTCGAAGTTTTTAGGGCGCGATCATCATCCCCATTGCTTCAGCATCTGGATGGCCGGTGGCGGCATCAAACGGGGGACGACGTTTGGCGAAACCGATGATCTCGGGTATTTCATTGCCGAGAACCCGGTGACGATTCGTGATTTGCAGGCGACGATTCTGCACCTGATGGGTCTCGACCCATTTAAATTGAGCGTGCCGTATCAGGGATTGAACCAGCGGCTGATCGGTCCGACGGATGAAGGACGGGTGAGGTATGAGTTGATTGCGTAGTGATGGTTCAGGGGGTAGGGAGTTGTAATGCTGGTTTGTGCGATACAGAGGGGGGGGCGGGGAGAGTGGGAGAGGGGGAAA
>JAQCEJ010000143.1 GCA_027618475.1 Planctomycetota bacterium
ATGGCAGCGGGGGCCGTCACACCAGCGGGAAGATTCTGAAACGTCAGATTGATGACTCCATTGTAGGCGGGATTACGCACAGCGGTGACCTTGATGGTCACATTGCCTCCCTTAGCAATCTTGGCATCGGCCGGCCCGATTGCCAATTGGTAAGGGGTTTGCAGCTTCAATGTGATGCCTGGTGTCGGCTGAACAAGATTGACGTTTTCTTTGGTATGCGTACCGACGAGCACTGCCGTGTAATCGCCCAGCGGTACCTGGTTATTCGCGGCAAAGGTGACGGCGATTTCATTGGTATCCTTCGCGATAGGAGCGACAGTCGCCGTCAATCCGGCGGGGAGTCCTCCCATCGGGGCCGGAGTCAAAGCTAACGCGATGGCTTCGGATACTCCTTCGCCGCGCTCGACAATGATTTTTACCGTTGTGGAAAGATCCTGGCCGAACACGATTTCCTGTGGTTCGGTTTTAAGAACGTACGCCGGCTTGGCTGCGGCGGATGCAACTAAAGCCGAATCAATATTCGGAGGAGTAAAAGGCATATTGTTATATGCTGCTTTGAGAGCCGAAGTGACAGTTGCCCGTGACTGCACGTCGGCATCACCAATCTTGGCGGTACCGACAATACGAATGCCGTTCACTTTGCCTCCTGTTGCTTCGGCTGGAGCATTGACGGTCAAAACGACGCTGGCCAGTCCCTGGCCAATCACCGTTGGTACGCTGGTAAATCCCTCGGGTAAATCGACAGCTGTCACTTGAATGGGGCCGTTGTAATCCAGTCGAACGGCGTTAACCGTCACCATTGCCGTACCCCCGGCAGGAATATTCAGCACGTCAGCCGAGGCGTCCAGTGTGAAACCAGGCTGATACGGATTGACTTTTACGCGATAGGCGAATTGGCTGCCACCGCGACGATGCAGGTCTTCGACTTGAAGTGTGTAATCACCATCTTCGGGGAACTTGTAGTTGATAAAGCCTTCAGATACTCCATTGTCTTCGGCGACGGCAACCTGGCCTCCCGCCGGATTGAACAGGCGAAGGTACAAATCGGTGGGAGACCCGTAACGACGTGTCACACCGGTGAAGACGAACTGTTGATCTTTCTTGGCGGTGAACACAAAGCGATCGACGTCTCCTTTTTCTTCAAAACGACCGTTGAGATTGACGCCGAGTTCGACACGATTGGATTGCTCCGGGGCATTGTTCGGCTCGGCTTCGAGGATTTCGGTGTCGGAACTGACGGTAATCGATGCGAAACCACTGCTGTTGCCACCTTGTCGTTTGGCACCGACATTCAGGGACGTTAAAAGTGGATCGTCCACGACCGTTAAACTGACCGGGCCGACGTTTTCAATATGTTCTCCGGCGAACAGCACCGAGGCCGATGATCCGGCTTTAATGCCCATCGGCACGGTGACGTTGACAGCCGGGAAATCACCAATACGGAGCCGATAAGGGTAGTTGCCGCCACCTTGAAATCGGATGTCTCGGACTTCAACCATGTAATCTCCGGCCGCCTCAAACGTATGTGTGAACCGGGCGTCTCCATGCAGTCCCACGGCATCGTCGTTGTATAGGATTTCATGACCGGTCCCATCGAGCAAGCGCAACATCGGGTCGAGAGCCGAGCCGAAACGCTTACCAAGAACTTCGAATGTCACTACCTGTCCTGCAGTGACCGAGAACTTGAAGTATTGACCGGTGAGCGCAGCAATCGTGCCATCGACAGCAGTGGGAAGTGTAATGCTTTGAGCCGCTGCCGCAGCAGTATTATTGCCAACCGTTGCTACGGTTGGCAGGTCATCGACAATCACGAATTTAAGCGGGGAGATGCCTCCAGCCGTGGCGATTCGCACGGCGTGTACGCCGACCGGTGCTTCGGGGGGGAGCGTAAGGCGATAAACGACTTCGCCAGCATTCGTGCCATTATCGGCGACATCAGGGCTCAATACGGCCTCGGCGGCAAAACTCGTCCACAACTCGGTTGGACCTGCAAGATTCCCTCCCCGCAAGGTGATATCCGTCGTTCCTCCAGGAGCAACCGCGAATGGAGCAGTACTACCGATCGATGGGGGAGCCGGAGTTTGTCCCTGCACATGATGGGTGCCCCACAAACAGCATGCGCTCATCAGGCAGATAACGAAGTGGTTGATGCGAATCTCGATTTTCATTCTGGCGTGCTCCGAAGTGGCAGGACGGAAAAAGCGAAGGCGAATGAACTTTCCAGCATGGTTATCAGGCGGGTCGGGTACCGACAAAGTCAACGACTCAGGCGATCACCCGTCATTGGAAGATCAACTGGCAAACCCAACTTATCTTATATAGTTGCGCTTATCTACGGTTCATCATACTGACAGAGGTGACGAGCGTCAAAGCAAAACCGCCCCAACCCGAGGAGTTTCTCCAGAGCCGCAATTTTGACAATTCCTTGCTGTGCCGATCGTTTCGCACGAGCACAGACGCAACGCGACGATTATATCGATTTTGAGATCATCCCGATTTTTCAACAGTGATTTCGGAACCGAGGCACCATTACACATCACCAATAGTTAACGCTTAAAACGGATCGGCAGGACCATCTCCTCCCCCTTTGGGGAAATAGCCACCGGCGGGTTCGGTGAGGCCGCGATAATTGACGAACCGCATCGATTCTCTCAACCACGTGAGATTGACAATTCCCGTTGGGCCGCTGCGATGTTTGGCAATGATGATCTCGGCGAGGCCCGGTTGATCCTCAGGATTATACGCATCGGGGCGATGTAGAAACATCACCAGGTCGGCGTCTTGTTCGATGGCTCCGCTCTCGCGCAGGTCGGCCAGTCGCGGACGCTTGTCTTCGCGCAATTCGACACCTCGGTTGAGCTGCGCCAGCGCCACAAGCGGCACATTGATCTCTTTGCATAGCGCTTTAAGTCGCCGAGTAATCTGTGCAATCTGCTGTTCGCGCGGCAAACGCTTATCTTCAGGTTCGATCAGTTGCAGGTAATCGATAATGATCAGACCGATCGGATGCCGGCGCTTCATGCGGCGGCAAATCGCGGCAATCTGCGAAATCGTCCGTCCCGGCTGATCGTCAATGAAGAGAGGGGTTTCGCTCAACTCCTGGCTTGCTTCGAGCAACCGCAAACGGTCATCTTCATCGAGTTCACCCGAGCGCAAGGAATGCCCGTTAACCCCGGAACGAATGCACAAGAATCGTTCGGCGAGTTCGAGTTTTGACTGTTCAAGACTGAATAGAATCACTCCCTGTTGTGATTCACGGGCGGCCGATTCGGCAAGGTTACAGACAAACGCCGTCTTACCCATACTGGGACGTGCGGCGAGAATGATCAGTTCCGACCCTTGAAAGCCGTTTGTTAACGCATCCATATCGGCGAAACCACTGGGAAGTCCGCTGATGGCATCCCCTTTAGCCCAGCGTTCGTTTAACCGATCGAATGCGTCCATCAGGATATCGCGAATCGCGAATTTTTCGTTATTCTCGCGGCTTTCGAGAATTCGGAAAATTCCCTGTTCAGCTTTTTCGAGCAAGTTCGATGTTTCTTCCGACGACGTGTACGAATCGCGGAGTATTTCGGTGCAGACTCGAATCAGATTTCGTTGAATCGCTTTGTCGCGAATAATTGACGCGTAGTATCGTGCATGAGCCGCGTGCGGCACCGATTCGAGAACTTGCATGACATATGAGACCCCGCCGATGTCATCGAGTTCATTTTTTCGGTCGAGTTCTTCCTTCAGCGTGAGGGCGTCGATGCCACGAACTCCCGCCTCGTGCAACGAAAGAATGGCTTCGTACAACTTGCGGTTGTTGTCGCTGTAGAACTGCTCCGGCGTAATCAGTTCGGTTACTTCATCGATCGTATCGTTGAGCAACAACATGCTGCCGATCACCCCTCGTTCGGCTTCGAGGTTGCTCGGCGGTTGTTTGTCGAAGAGTTCGGTGACCGGAGTCAATGTTGAAGGGGGAAATCCTTTCGCCAACGGATCGCTCCTTCTATGGCAAGGGAAAAGTAGAGTTGCAATGACATCGGAAAGGTGAGTTTTACCGACCAACATAGCTTAGGCCGGTGAGCGCTACTGTATCGCGACGAGCGCAAAAAATACAGAGCACCCCCACGCTGTGGAAAATGCTCTGTAACCGATCCAAGTGTTAAGAAAATGCGTTGAGCAGCAACCCCGATTTTCTCGAGATACTGCGGAATTACTCAGTATCTATTTTCCCGCCGCAGGAACCACCCAGACTTTGACTTCGGTTTTGACTTCGGGATGCAATTCGAGTTTGACGGTGTACATGCCGAGTTCTTTGAGCGGCCCTTCAAGACGGATGTGATCGGCGTCGATGGCATATCCGGCGGCTACCAGCGACTTGCTGATGTCGTGAGCGAGAATTGATCCGTAGAGATGGCCTTCGGCATTGGCATTAGCTTCGATCGTTACACTGTACTTGCTGATCGCCGCAGCCTGATTGCGAAGGTCGGTGAGCCGTTCGGCCTGAATTTGAATGAGCTTCTGCCGATGCCGCTCGACCATGCGCTTGTTGTTTTCGGTGGCGATGGTAGCCAACCCCTGAGGAAGCAGGAAGTTACGTGCGTATCCTTTGCGAACGCGAACGATTTCACCTTGTTCGCCCAAGTTTTCGACGTTTTCGGCCAGAAGGACTTCAATCGTCTTGCGGCTCACGCCCTGATCATTCGCTGTCTGCTGAATCATCGCTCGTTCTCAACTTTCTGCAACTCAAAATATCGATAACTCGATTGGGATTCTTATATCCGGAATTCAACGTAACCATCGATGGGTATTAAAAGGGGACTTCGTCTTGAGGAGGATCGCCACTCGAATCGAACGAATCGGGAGTGGAATCGTAGGACGGTGCTTCCGACGCCGACGCATCGGGTGAGCGGTAATTTCCACCCGGTCGTCCGCCTCCGCCACCCCCACTTCCACTTTCGTTTCTTCCGCCAACCATCGTCATGCTTTCGCCAACGACTTTCAGTTTGCTTCGCTTCTGACCGGTTTCTTTATCGTCCCACTGGTCGAGATGCAGGCGTCCTTCGATCAGCACCTGCCGGCCTTTCGCAAGGTATTCACCGGCGACTTCCGCCTGCCGGCCCCATAACGTGACATCGACAAACGTCGTTTCCTCTTTTCGCGAATTCGTCTGCTTGTCGAACCAGGTTCGATTTACGGCCAGACCAACTTCTGCAACGGCCATACCGCTTGGAATATAACGCACCTGTGGATCGCGAGTTAGATTTCCCAACAGGATGACTTTGTTAAAACTGGCCATATGACTGCCTCTTGTGCGGATTCTCGCTTATTCGTCGTCGTCATCGGTATCGACATCATCCAGATCGACGTCATCGGTATCATCGTCGTCTGATGTCTCTTTGCGGCGGACTTCAGGTTCTTCCACAACCGCTGCATGGTAGGCGGCATCGTGCGTGCTCAGGGCCTGCACCATAGCGTCGAAAAGAACCTTGGAATGCTTGAGAATCAGATGTCGCAAGATCAAAGTCGACAACTTCGCGCTCTGCCTGATAACGTCGATGCCGTCACCAGGCATTTCGAAATAGGCGAGGTAATGCAGACCTTTGCGGTGCTCATTCACTTCGTAGGCCAGTTTCCCTTCCTGCCAGGCACGGTGAGCGACAATCTTGGCTCCGGCCTTTTCGAGAAGTGACAGCACTTCCTGGATCGCATGATCGGGATCCGCGGCGTATTGCCCACTCTCCAGGATGAACATCCCTTCGTACAGATTCAACTTTTGCGGTGCAGTTGTAGTCGTCGACACCTTGCGTTCCTCTCTTCGTGTTCGGTCTTCGGCAGGTTTTCCATCCGAAGTGCTGTTCGTACGGTGTTACTGGTGATGCGTTTTCAAGTCTCGCCTCACCCAGAAAATACGGCGGAAACCTGTCTCTACGTATATACTTAATCAATTCGCATCCGATCGTCAACTCAACGCATCGGCGGCGATATTTTTGCAGGGATTGACCGGATTTTAACTCCGATAATGATGTCCCATCTAACGGCTTCACAATTTCGTTTCAGACGATTTCTCCAGATCAGGGGGATCATCAGTGGGACGATTGACCGAGTTCATGGCGGGTTCAAGGCCTTGTCGAACCCATAATTCGACGCCGTGAGCAGCATCCTGGATCGCTCGTTCAATCTCCTTCTGTTCTTCTCCGTGAAAACGACTGAGTACAAAGTCGGCGGTATTCATGTGCTGCGGCGGTCGGCCGATGCCGATGCGTAACCGGGCAATTTTCTCCGAACCGCAGCGAGTAATAATATTCTGCAGACCTTTCTGGCCTCCGGACGATCCCGACCCCCGCAAGCGTAATCGACCGAGGTCGAGGTTGAAATCGTCGCAAACCACCAGTACGTCATCTAAATTCAACTGATAAAAACCAACAATCAAAGCGACCGATTGTCCGCTGAGATTCATGTAGGTCAGTGGTGCTGCCAACATGACCTTTTCGGACCCGATCATGATCTCGACCATATCGGCCTCGAACCGCGTCTTCGGTCGACCTCCCTGATAACTGCGGGAGAGCTCTGTCAACACGGCGTATCCGACGTTATGCCGCGTCTGTTCGTACTTCTTTCCGGGATTCCCCAATCCGACGACCAATTTCATGACGATGAACATCACCCGACAACAACCGCGTCCCACTGACAGGTCTGCGGAACCATCGGCGGGGGGATGTATTACTCCTCTTCGTCGGCATCCGGTTTCTTACCAATAACTTCGGGCTCGGCACCACCTTCAGTCGCCGTTTCTTCTTCCTTCGCCGGTTGAACGACGTGAACGACAATCGCGTCGGGTTGTGCATGCACATGCACCCCTTCGGTGAGGACAAGTTCCTTCACGTGAATCGCCTCTCCCAGCTGTAATTCGTTGATTCGCACGACGATGTTATCGGGAATCTGAATCGCCAGGCAGTCGATTTCCACTTCGTGCAGCACCAGTTCCACAATGCCGCCGGCCAATGCACCGGGGGCCGTTCCTTTAAGCTCGATGGGAATCGACACGCGAACGCGCTCGTTGGCATCGACACGCAACAGGTCGAAATGCTGAATCACTTCGCCGAACGAGTCCCATTGCATTTCGCGGAACATCGCCTTTTCACTTTTACCGTCGAGTTCGATGTCGAGCAAGTGCGTTCCGCCGGTGACGGCCGAACGCAAGACGTCACTATCCACGACGACTGACACCGATTCTTGACCGTGACCATAGACGTTGCCCGGCGTCTTCTTTTGCTTTCGCAGACGTCGATTCTCGGCGGTTCCCAGCTTTTCTCGCTTTTGCAAATTCAGCTTGACTTGTTCTGACATCTCAATTTACCTCTAACTTCAGACGTATCTTATTCGCAGAGACCGACTTTGGGTCCGAAAACATCATAAATATCGGGGACGCCCGCAGAATGAAGCAGGCTAGCATAACGGGGCGGTGTGCTCCCTGCAACTCAACCTCCCCTCGGTTTTCCACCACATGCTTCAGTTTTTTTCGTGTCGACGTCACACTCCAAGAGTAGCAACTCTCCGTTTTGCCATTTCTAAACAGCCCGCACTGTTTCACGTGAAACAGGATGTTTGAAATCGGCACTGCGAAAATTCGTGTGCACCGTCCCCCCGCAGGAGTCGTAACTTCTTCTCTCCCTGAGAGGAGTTGGACTCTCGCTGGATGAAGATGCCCTCCTTTTCGCTTGTGAAAAACGCCATTCCCTGTCAACGAACCTCCTCTTTTGAGACGATTTCAGGTAATCGAGGTAACTGAGGCCGTCTTCGTTCCCAAACACGATGGGAGCCTGAATTCTCAAACAAACTACCCCGTATTCTGGGTTGTCTGGTGGGTATAGGCGAGAAGGGTTCGTGTTTGGAGTCCGTTTTGCGCGCGGTATACGCGCGCAAAACGGTGCCTCACGCGCGTTTCCCGACGACTTGCGCGTACTTTTGCGCCATTTTGTGCGCTGTTTTACACATTCGTAAACATGGATACGGCTGCATTTCTCTCAAATGCGGAGACGTCCCACGCGCCGGCATAAAACCATCAGAAAAATGTTGCGCGCAACCCCGGATTTGTTGACGAATGCATTCCCAACCTCTCCTCGCGGGAGAGATCGGCTGCGCCGCACAGTCAACCGGCGACGACGATGCTCACGTCAAGATTCGGAGACCGGTGATCCACGTTTCCTGCCGTTCATTGTCCATTGTCCATTATCAACTTCTTTCAAAGTGCCGCCGGGTGCCAGCCACTGCCTAAGTTCTCTGCATTCCGCAGTGCTCTTGTCGATTTCAGAGAAGAAGCACTGCTGACCCAAAGCTGTCAGCAGTGGCACCAGACCGCCGAAGTGGGTGGGTTCGAAGTTGTGAAAGATCCCCGCTCCATTGGTGGCGAAGTCGGTGATCAGGCCCCGTTCGATCAGGTCGATGATATATCGCGACTGACTCAGCTTGATAGAGTAGCCGCCGGCGGGGGATTAGCAAAATTTTTGCCGATCCGTTATCTTCGCTGGGGTGACGCATTTTTTGGGGAGTCTTCGAGCGTGAATCGGATCATTTCGAGTTTGGCCGTCATCGGCAACGTGCTGATGGGCGTTTCGTTCGTTTTGGGAATGATGATCGGCGACCCGCGGGTTCGCGATCTCGCCGTGCAGTCGCGCGTCACCTGGCACGAACTGACGGCACTTGGATCGCTGACCTTCGCCTTGTTCGTACACGCCATTGTGCTGACGTACTTTATGGGAACCAGCCGCTGGATCGAGGAGACATCGCGGGCCTATCGCCTGTCGACATCGTATCACGAAAACAGCCGTTCGCTGAAGCACACGACCTACCCGGGGATGATGGGGTGTCTGGTCCTGCTGGTGATCACAGCGGGGTTCGGTGGTGCCGCCGACCCGGCGTCCGCGGTCGGCTTCGAGGGATGGTTCGGCCTCTCTGCCGGCACGATTCATCTGCTGGTCGCGAGCGTCGCCTTCGCCGCGAATCTGATCGTGACGTTTCTGGAATACTCCGCGATCCACCGCAACGGCCGGGTGATTGCTCAGGTGATCGACGAGGTCAACAGAATTCGTGGCGAGAAAGGTTTGGCGTTGGTGGGCGAGAGAATGGATCGTTGACAATGGATATGGGATAATGTGAAGTCATTGTTTGCCGCTCGGGTGTTCGGATACGGATTAAGCAAATGCGTTGAATGGATTTCCAACATGGAAGCAATGCATTATTACGGTCCGTGGGTCCTGCTCTTATCCGGCGTCGTGGGTTTGATTCAGACGTGCTTTTTTTACCGAAGGGTCATCGATTTCACGATTCGTTTGTACGAGTCACCAAAATTTGATGAACTGTTTCGGCAAGATCAACGTATGGAAACGATGCGGACGTTGGTCGTACGCATGTTGAATAGTCCGTTCCTTTATTGGTTCAGCACGATCTGGGCACTGCTTCTCATCGTCGCTTCAGCAGTCTGGTTTACCTTTCGGCCAACGTAAATCGTTTCGTCAAGTCACCGGTGAAAACTATTTCGGAAACCTGTCATGACAGATGTTTCCAACACTCTCGTGCCTGTCCAAGAACCGCTTCTGAAACGTGCGGACTACGACGCGGCGTTGAGGTCGTATGGCATCAGATGCGTCGCAAAGTGGCGGATCGAGCTCAACGAGAAAGAGTGATGAACGCACAGGTCAAATTCTCTCGAATGCAGAACAGTTCAATCACCGACGATGCTCTCGCGGAGCGACAAGACGTGGTTCACATACGATTGATGATACGATTACCAATCCTGGTCTCGTCATACTGTTAGAGTGGTAGAAATAAATGCTTCTTGTGCCATGCGGCACCCAGACGCAGGAGCGTCTGGGCCACCCCGCCGCGGTTTGTGGGTGGGTGTTGATGTCACGTCTATTGAAAAAACTCTTCTGGACGATGGTCGCGATTCCCTTTGTCGCCCTCTTTCTTGGAATGATTCTTGGACCGCCCGTTTTTTTTGTAATGGAGACCGTCGATCTTTTCAAGATGCGCGGCACTGCGGTGGGAACGGTCGAAAACGTCCGCATAGACCGCCGCAGATCGACATCGCGTGCGGTCATTCACTACTCTTTTGATGTTGGGCAGCAGCGATACGTCTCAGAACGATATTTGCCGGGCTTTGCAGGCAATCAAGGAGGATGGACAGGTGGAGCTGCTCATGCAGAAGAATTCCCCGTTGGACGAAAGGTTACGGTCTATTATGATCCCCATTCCCCGGACCGCTGTGCTCTGGAGTATGGCTGGTTCAAATGGACGATTGGATTTTGGCTCGGGTTGTGGTCGATGCTGTTGAGACCGGCGGCGTGTGACTTCACAAAACGATCGTCGAATAAAAGCAAATTGCTGTGGTGCGCCGCCAACGCTACGCTGATTTATGGAATCGCTTTGATCATCGCCGGCCCCAACGCGGTGCGAGTCAGGGAGCTTGGTTGGCATCTTCTGGCCTGGATTGCGGCGTTCTTTGTTTCGTTACTTGTGTTACTGAAAAAATCGCGATTCAATAAAAACGCCGAAGCTTATCCCATCAAAGAAAAACAACGAAAATCACTTCCGTCCGCATGAGGCGCGGTAGCCGTGTTCGCGGGGTGGCCCTGATACAATCAGGGCGGCGTAGCCGTGGGAGGCTGCTCATCGGCAGTCGATCGATGAATAAGACGTCTTCTACGACAGACAGTTTTAACGGAAGACCGTGTGGACGAAGAGTTCATCGGAAGGGTATGAAATAAGTACCGATGACATAAGGGAGTTCCCATTCATGGGATCGATTAACGAGCGGCCCCTTACGGCTGCGCCGCACCGATTTCATTGGTGCCACCCAAAACGATTTGGGGGTTAACATGCTTCTTGTGCCCCCGGGATCACGGGAATTAGTGGAACCCGGCATGATCGATGTCGGGCTCTTCCACTCTACTTCCGTCCGCGTGAGGCGCGGTAGCCGTGTTCGATGGCGAACCAGTTGGCGTATTGTTCTCGGGCTTCGACTTTCGTATTGCGATAATCGTTCAAGTGGCCGATTTCGTGGATCAGGACGTTGTTGAGATAGAAGTCCTTGATCGTCGATTCGGTCCAGCGCAGCGTCCAGCGTCTTCCTTGTTGTTCCCATTTTCCGCCGTACATGCGGGCTTCGATCAGCTGAGCGGGGGTCGGGGGGCGGTTATAACATTCGGTCAGCGATTCTTCGATCGGATACAGAAAAACCGAGACTCCCCACTGCATGCCGTAGAAGGGGAAGAATGAACGCTTTTTCGTCATGTGGCTGAGTTGTACGACTTCGAGATCGTCGATGAACCGGCTGGGGAGCAGGTCGATTCGCTGTTGAATCTCTTCGACGGTCACGGGATGCCAATATCCGTCCCCCGGTTCGTGCACGATGAAACTGAGTTGCCCCGAATCGGTCGGTTCGTGCCAGGTTTCGGGAGCGCAGAAGGGCGACGACGTGTCGGATTGTCCCCGACGACGATACGCGGCCACCGGGCGTGCCGAGTTGCGGCTGGCGTTGCGGGATGGGACGTTTCGTCGGAAGCCGTTGTGGCCGGATAGGGTCGATGGTGAGGCGGCTGAACGCTGGTCGTGTTGTCGTTGCATTCGCATGAACTGCATGCCCCCTGAATCAAGTCACTCGTGGTGTGAGAGAATTGGATTGGGTGCCTCCTGCAGAATTCGAGTTCGTCTCGAAGTACCTCCTGTAAACGCCACCTCCTGATAGCGGTTGTCTGGTTCCATCTTAAGGGGGGAAAAAAGAGGGCCACAAGCTGTACAGCGCAAGTGGTGTACAGCTCTCAGGTTTGGGCAAAAGATTTTTTTGCCGGTCGATCGAGGCGACAAGACAGCCGACGTGTTCGGCTCAATGCGACAAACCACAACTGAGGGGATTTACACAACTTAAGGGGGTTTTGGATGAATCTGGAGCGGTCCGGATCGTCGATGTCAGACTTGGCGGGCGTGTTCAGTTGATTCGCAAGTATTTTATATTAAAAGACTTACGTGTGATGAACCTGGGTGGTTACGCCCTTTGTAAGGAACGAACCAACGGTGCGGTGGGGAATCGGGAGGAGTTCCCTCCGCCGAGTGGAGGGGGGAGGGGGGATCAGCAGGGGGATCGGGTTTAACACAAAGGGTCGGGTGGCG
>JAQCEJ010000144.1 GCA_027618475.1 Planctomycetota bacterium
ATCGGTGTGCACTCGGTATCTTCGCCGATCAGCACCAGCCGGTTCTCTCCCGAAACGATGCGATACGCTCCCTCGTTCAGCCCGTCGGTCGAGATATCCAGCGCATCGGTATAAGAACTTCGTCCCACGTAGATTTGCACCGGAACACCGGGGGTCGGCGAGAACGAAATCGGCAGTTTCGCGCCGGAAATTTTTTCGACATACGTCTGCAGCTCGTGCGCCGCCAGCCGAACCGTCCGCAACGGAGTTTCCGAAATCACGATCTCCGCCCGTCCCTTGCCGTTGTCGACGAGAACCAGCTCACCGGCGCAGACCGCTCCCAGTGGCACGAATATTAACGCAAGAAATAGAACGGATGCATATTTCATGTCATTCCTGTTTTTCAGTGGTACCAACGATCGCATTACCTGCTACGAAAGTACCAGACAGGCGGAAGGGACGCCAGCGGAGGAAAAATCGCCGGAGGGGGATCCCCGTTCGCCCCGAGGTGGAATCAACCGATGGCAAAGCGTTTAACTGCTGCTTCATCGATCTCCACACCGAGGGCCGGAGCCGTCGGCAACTCGTCTCGCAACGAGAATACCTTCACGTCGGCTCAATCGCTCGCCGAAACGTGTTTCCTTTGTCGATCAGCGTGAACCCGAGCGAATCCAGCAGCGGGATCGTGGCGTCGTTGTCGACGTCGACATGGGCTTCGGCCAGCACGATGTTTTCCTTCACCAGGCGTTTGCACAGGTCGATCAACAACGCCTGACCGTAACCCATGCGGCGGCTCGCTTCGGGGACGTACAGATCGACCAGCCCGACCGAGCGAACGTTCCAGCGAGGCATGTACCAGTCGAGACCGACGACCGTCACTTCCACGACCGCGTCCCCTCCCGCCTTGGGAGTAAGCCGAAACTGTAACAGGTCGAGCCTATCACATCGAATGATCCATCACCAGAGTGGATGATCCGGCTCGTCGGCAGTTTGAAATTTTTGTCGACTCTCAACTATTGGAAACCACCATCAGGGGCCCGTACAGTTATACGTCGTGATGAATCTCAACTGGCATCCCGCGAGACTCAATGGTTCCAAGAACTCAAGGTCAAGATACTGGGGAAGTGCTGTCACAGCGCCGATGCTGACGATGGTTTCGATGACCGTACCGTCGAAATTGGCTCGTTGAATTTTGCTATCGAGGGGATTTGAATCAACCCAGTACATCTTCCCCCCCACAGGATCGACGGCGATTCCTACAAGAACGGGTAAGTTAACTAATGCAGGTACCAAGTTTGCAAAATCGATGACGTCTTCGTCTCCCGATCCATCCAGATTGGCGCGACGGATTTTCGGTTCCGTACCGTTTTGGGTCCAATAGATCTTTCCCGTGCTGGAGTCGATATCGATTCCCACCGGGGGTTCGTCTGTGGCAAATACGGTCTCGACATTCGTCCCATCGAGATTCGCACGTTGTATCCCCAACGCATCCGTCCAATACACCTTACCGTTGTCGGCATCAACGGCAATGGCGACGGGTGCGGTTGGACCAATCAGTGCGGCGACGATTATCTCTTCGCCTGTTCCGTCAAAATTCGAGCGTTTGATCTCCGCCGTGTCGGTCCAATACATTTTGCCACCGATCGGATCGAGATCGATCTCAATACGCCCGGCGGGGTCGGTCGTAACGAGGTCTTCGATGACAGAGCCGTCGAGATTCGAACGTCTCACGGCGGGCGGGACAAGAATTGTCCCCGTGCCGTTGTCGGTCCAATACACTTTGTCCGCATCCGAATCGACAGCGATTCCGCTTGGGGTAAACAATCCGTCGGAATTGTCGAGAATGACTGTATGGTTACTTCCATCGGGGTCCGCCCGATGGATCTCGGAACCGGTAAACAAGGGGTCAAGTTGTGTCCAAAAGACGCGAATCGCATACCCCGGCCCACTGGCGACAGCAGTGGCGCGCGCGCTCACGCGGTAGGGTGCCGGAGAAAAAAGACTGGGAGAATTGAACAGGCTCGGGACATCGACCGTGGCAGCAACGGTGACGGCTAGGTTGCTGGTGGCGTTGGGGGCAATATTCGCGTTAAATTCATCCGGCGTCGCAATCGGAATCGTACCCAACAAGACGATATTTCCATCACACGCTGCATTCCCGTTCGGATTGGTCGGAGTGGTGGCTGTCTCGTTCGACACGACGACAACCGGTTGGCGTCTTACGACGTTTCCAGCAGTAAAGGTTACCGCCGCGTTGCGCGCTGCAGTTCGATTCGCGGGAGTGTTCCCTTGAGACCACTGGTTGATACCCGCGATTGCACCTGCCTCAATCGCGTTTTCCAGTTCGATTTTGGCAAGGGTGATGTTTCCATATTCGGCAACGACAATAAAGCCGACGATGATGGCGGGGAATCCTATGATCGTCCAAACCGTGGCAATACCCCGGCGACGATTCGAGCATCCGGCATCGCGGTTGTCGTTACAATATCGCTTAAACATCGTGATTCATAAATTCATAAAGGGGAATAAATTGTCTGTTAGGTGACGTTATTCATAAGGATACGTTATCGATTCTTCGATCGTCCGTCCGTTTAAGGAAAATCCAAAGCTCGAGAGCATATCAGGGGCGAGCGTCGACATTTCGACGCATAGGGTCACTCTCACCGCTCGTGCCGGTAGGGAAATAGCCGTTGGATCAGAACACGTTCCTTCGGTATGTGAGGCTTCCGGAGGATCAATCCCGACACCGTCACTGACATTGTGACGCAAAGTAAGGCCCGATGAAGCATTCGTGCCAAACCCAGCCGTTTCCAATTGACGATCGATAGCCGTACGCGCCGCTTGCGCTGCCGTTTGCGTGGATAGCGGAGTGCCCGTATCTAATCCGGCGGTATTCGAAGCAACGCTGGCGCCCGTACGGGCCGCAATCGCCACCTGTTTGAACCCGGCCATGATAATACCGAATTCGATAACGGCGATAAGCACAACCAGAAGTAGAGGCAACGTGACGATGAGCTCAAATACAATCACCGCAGAACGTGCACGAGCCAAGCCCGTGCCGCCGGCGAATCGTCTTTTTCTGCGATCGTCCCGCACCGTAGTTTTCATGAACGTCCGGCTTTCCTTGTGCTGTTAATGCATTCCTCAGCAATCCGTCTCTTCAATTCGACGGGCGAACTTCCGTTTGATCAAGCGACCATTCGGATCTATTGGCATTTGATCAATGACGAGGCTCGCAAATGTCGACCGATCAATGAAAACCCCAGCGTGCCGAGTCCGTCAGGGATCGGCTTATTTCCGTCAGTCACTTCAACGCAGACGGTCACGCGCGATTCGTCTGCGTCCAGTAGGGCCGGCCCCTCGGGGTCGCAGACGATACTCGAATTGCCGCGTGTTTCATTCAGCGGTCCCATTTCTATTCGCACACGGGCGTTTCCGGTGACCCCTACACCGTCGTTCGGATCGAAGGTGATTTGATGCACCTCAAGAAAATCGAGCACACGCTGGGCAGCCTGATCGGTCGTCGCCCCGTTCGATGTGGCCCTTGCGCCTTCGGCTGCCGCTAGCACAATCGTCTGTTGCACGATGGCGATCATCATGAATTCGAAAATCGCCAACGTCGCGATAAACAAGATCGGCATGCAAAGGATTAATTCAAGCGTTTCAACGCCCCGTCGGCGTTGTGAGGTCATTGCCGCCCGTGCTTTGCAACCGTGGCAGTTTTCACCAAAATTAGATCGTATCTTTTTTTTCATGATCGGACCGTCCGAATACTATGTACTAACGATCTTATTCTTTTCAATCGGTCGTCTCATTGAAGCGAATCGATATCGACCGAATATCGTCTTCAAAAGATAGACGGGTACTCTCAGATCTCCGGTGTTCACATACAGTCAACGAGGGGAAAACAAGTAACGCAATTTCGATACCACGAGTGAATTAATGGAACTGATGTTGCCTTCCACTATTCGTAAAATAGAGAAATGACCGAGGTAAACAGAAAAAATCCATTACAAGAAAATCATTTTTCTAATGCGATGACCCCAAATTTATGATCACATGCATACTCATTTCGAAGCATTTTCGCGATTTTCATCTGGCATCGGTTGTCCAGTCTAATGACAGCGAGAACAAGCAGTTCGATACCGCATGTACCGATACGACGTACCGCGATAACTCTGGAGTTGATCGATATTCACAAAGTCGATCGTCGGTGAATACGTGCTCTTCGAGAAATGAAATTGCCAGAATTTCATGGATTTCCCGAGATTCATGCGCATGTATCGCGACCATTCACCGCAAAGGAGGTCGTACTGCCACGATGTTAACCCTTGTTAACGCGACGTGACAGCAATGTTAACGCGACGTGACAGCAATGATCAGGTGAATCGGAGGCACCGTCGGCAGGTCTTTTTTCTGGTCGTCGACTCCCGAGCATGCCAGAATTTGCCACGATCAGCTTGAGGTGACTGTACCGCTGGAATATTGCCCCGCAAGCGACGGCAGGCCGTAAACTCAACCGGTACGAACACCGGCCCCATTCGATTCCCCAATCGCTCGCCGAAACGTGTTTCCTTTGTCGATCAGCGTGAACCCGAGCGAATCGAGCAGCGGGATCGTGGCGTCGTTGTCGACGTCGACATGGGCTTCGGCCAGCACGATGTTTTCCTTCACCAGGCGTTTGCAGAGGTCGATCAACAACGCCTGACCGTAACCCATGCGGCGGCTCGCTTCGGGGACGTACAGGTCGACCAGCCCGACCGAGCGAACGTTCCAGCGAGGCATGTACCAGTCGAGACCGACGACCGTCACCTCCACAACCGGATCCCCTCCCGCTTTGGGAGTAAGCCGAAACTGTAACAGGTCGAGACGACCCAAACGGGTAAACCACCACCAGCTGGGGTGATCCGGCTCGTCGGCAGCCAATATCTCGTTCTTGCGGCGAATGTTGACCAGCCGCAGATGAAACGGATCTGCCATCTGCGTCAGATCGCGATGGTAAACGCGAAACTGCTGATGCACCTGAAATCCCAGCGATTCGAAAAACGGTTTGGCAGCGGCATCCGATTCGAGAAAGCCGGAAATTTGAGCGCCGCCGTACAGCCCATGATAGAACGGATCGAGATGCCGGCTTCCCCCCGCCTGCGACGTCGTCGCTCCTGAAGCACGAGCAAATTGCTCGGCACGGGCGACCAGCTCGCGACCGATACCTTGACGACGGTATTCGGGGTGAACCATCACCAGGCAGATGACGGCGATCTCGTGCGAGAGAGCCGACTCGTCGGGAACGCATCCAAACCCGACGTGGATCGCTCCGATGATTTGATTGTTTTCGCAGGCGACGATCAGGCCGTGATGATCGAAATACGGCTGGCAGAAAACAAGATACTCGAACGCATCGGTTGTGAATGCGACCGCTGCGCCGCGCCCCAACTCGGCCGCATGCCATAAGCGGACCAGTTGCGGAGGATCACCGTTTAGAAAATGCCTGTACTCGATCACATTGGCCACCGGTCTTAACGAACCTTGCGGACAGCCTCGACAATCGCCTCGGGGGTCAAACCGTATTTCACCAGCAGTCCGTCGGGATCGCCGCTTTCGGCAAAACCGTCTCCCAGATTGACGAATGCCATCGGCACGGGAGCAATGCGGGAGGCAACGCTCGCCACACACGATCCGAGTCCGCCGTGGGCCAGATGTTCTTCGGCGACGACGAGTCGACCGGTTTCTCGCGCGGCTTTCAAAATCGCCTCTTCATCGATCGGCTTGACCGTCGCCATGTCGATCACCCGGACCGAGACTCCTTCTCTTTTCAGAAGTTCGGCGGCGTCGAGCGCGGCAGCGACCATTAATCCGTTGGCAATGACGGTCGCGTCGTCCCCCTCGCGAACGGTCTGGGCTTTGCCGATTTCGAAATGGCAACCATGCTTGTAAACTTCAGCAACTTTGGGGCGTCCGAGACGAAGATAGACCGGTCCCTGATATTGCAGCATCGCTTCGGTCGCAGCCGCGGCGGCAATGGCATCGGCAGGGACGATGACCGCCACGCCGGGAAGAGAACAGGCGAGCGAAACATCTTCGATCCCCATTTGAGAGGGACCGTCTTCACCGATGGAAATGCCGGCGTGGGAGCCCACCAGTTTGACGTTCAAACCGGGAAAGGCGACCGACATGCGAATCTGGTCGTAGGCATTGCACATCAGAAAACAGGCGAAACTGGCGACGACAGGCGTCTTACCGGCACCGGCCAGTCCCCCCGCCACACTCACCATGTTGCTTTCGGCGATGCCGACGTTAATGGCCCGGTCGGGAAAGGCCTTCGCAAAAACTTCGGTGCGAGTCGAATTACCGACGTCGCCATCGACCACCACCACATCAGGATATTTCTCACCAAGAGCCCGCAGCGCATCGCCGAAGGCGTCTCGCGTCGCTTTGCCGAGTTTCAGTCCGCTCAGTTCACCGAGATACATGACTCATTCGCTTTCTTGAGGTTTGTCTGCCGTTTTTTCATGCTCCCTGTTCCTGCGGGAGACGACCGGGGGAGAGGCGATTTTCGAGAGACGCTGGAATGACTCGCATTGCTCCGGCCATACCATTTCGTCTGCTCGCCGGCTCATCCTGCTTCCGTTGATTTTACTTCTCTAACAAGGCCAATGCTTTCTCGGCAAGGGCAGGGGAGAGGGGTTTGCCGTGGTAGTTCAGGTCGTTCTCTGCTTCGAGCACCGGGATAATTCCAAAGCCTTTGCGCGTCTGCGAGACGATGACGCTCGGCCCGTCGGTTATTTGCGTGGCGACGTTCAGTGCGTTGACGACGCTCGGCATATCGTTACCGTTGATCGTCTGCGTTTTCCAGCCGAACGCTTCGAATTTCGAGGCAAACGGCGTCTGATCGAGCACGTCTTTCGACGCACCGGTTTGCTGAAAACCGTTCTGATCGATAATCGCCGTCAAGTTGCCGAGCTGATATTTGTGCGCGGTGGCGATCGCTTCCCAGACCTGGCCTTCTCCCATTTCACCGTCGCCGATGAGGACAAACACGCGGTGCGGTTTCTTATTCATGCGGGCGGCGAGGGCATAGCCGATACCGACCGAAAGTCCCTGTCCCAGCGAACCGGTCGAGGCGTCGATTCCCGGCAACCGCCGCATGTTGGGGTGACCTTCGAGCGGGGAGCCGAGTTTGCGGAGCGTCAGCAGGTCTTCCACGGGGAAAAAACCCGCCTCGGCCATCGCCGCGTACAACACGGGGACGGCATGCCCTTTACTCAGCACAAAACGATCGCGGTCCGGCGTATCGGGATGGCGCGGATCGTAATTCATGAAACCGCCGAAAAATAACGCGGTCACGACTTCCGTCGCCGAGAGACTGCTCGAGGGATGCCCGCTCGCCGCGGCGGTGGTCATGTTGATGATGTGTCGGCGAATGACGCGTGCTTTTTCTTGCAGCGCATCGAGAGAAATCATATTCGTCACGGTTTATCCTTTCCGGAATGGAGAATCGATGCGTATGCTAACGTGAGACGAGCCAAGTGACAACTGGATCGGACCATTTCCGCTCGAATAGGGTGCAATGTTCTTGCCCTGTTCGGTACAGTAGAAGCCTGCCGGGTGTGATGATCCGGTGTGTTCCGCAGAGAGACTCATTTAAACTGGGAAGTGCACGCGAAATCTTCCGATTGTGCAGAAACATCACTATGACGATTGACGACGAGAGCCGCTGGACCGATCAGGAATTGTTTGCCTATCTCGACGAACAGCTGACGACCTCGATGTCCGCGGAATTAGAACAGGAACTCCGTGATTCTTCCGTCCTGCGAAGCCGATTAGGTCGGTTGATGGGACGTCGCAATCAGGGAGACCATTCGATCGGTGAAATCTGGCGCGAACAGCGACTCAGCTGTCCCGAGCGCGGGGTACTCCGCCGGTATCTGCTCGATATGCTCGACGACGAGTTGAAAGATTACATTCGGTTTCACACCGAAATCGCCGGTTGCCGCTATTGCGTCGCCAGTCTCGCCGATCTGACGAGCGCTGCCGAAGAAACCCCTGCCTCCGAAACGCGTACGCGCCGGTATTTCGAATCTTCCGCCGGAGAGTTGCCGAAGTCGCCGTAAGCGATACAGGCGACTTCAATCGGTTTCGGTTCCTGGCTGCTGCAGTTGTTTCAGCGCCTCCAGCGCCACCTGTCGAATTTCGGGAATCGCATGATTTTTCGAAATCGGATCGATGAGGGCCACAGCGTCATTATATTCGTCGAGCGTCAGCCGACCTCCGAGACTTCCGATCGCTTTCACGACGTTTTTCAGCGCGACGTTTCGTTCGAACGCGGCGATCTTTTGCAGATTCTCCGCCGCGGCATCGCCGCTCTCCGCCGTGGAAGAAGACTCGGATGTCGAGCCGTCAGTTGTTACTGCTTCGAGATACCGCTTCAGCACCGAAAAACTGTCAGTCGAACCGGATCGCGTCAGACCGATGGCGGCGTTCAGTCGGGTCATCTCATCGGCGTCGACAAGCATCGCCTGGAGTCGATCGGCCGCTTCCGCTCCGGAAAAAAACGAGAGCGTAAACGCCGTCATCCGCCTCAAGCGCGGGTCGGGATCACCGGCGGCGTCGGCGAATGCAGGGACGAAATATTGATCTCCCATCGGAAGGTGACGTTCGTGCGCTCGCCCGGCGATTTGCGCAATCGACGTGAGCGCGCTCTGCTTCAGCTCTAACTGAAGTTCGCGCTCCGGCGAATCTAGGGGCGCATTGACTTGCACTTTTAATGCCTCCGCCAGGGCGGGGAACACAACCTTCGGCAGATCGAACCAGCCGAGAGAGCGAATGAGATACGACTGTTTTTGCAAATCTTCGGGGGTCGGCGTGGTGATCTTGAGTTGCGACGTCAACAATTGCGACAAATCGGTCGCGAGAGACTCGGATTGCGAGAGTTGCTGTCCCTGATTGCCGCGCTGGGCGTCGGCTTCGAGAATCTGCGCGAGACTGAACGCCGCCCGCCATTGGCGATGGACGTTATCGCTTTTGAGATCGACGATGACGCTTGAAAGATCCTGATCGCTCGAAGCGAGTTGTCCGAACAGCAGCCAGACGCCGACCACCGCCATGACGATGAACGCCGGAACGACGAACAACTGCACGATAAACCCGGCGGAAGGGGGCTCGACCGGCGGAAGATTTTCCGGCAACACGTCGGATTCCGGAATCTCAGCCAGAGAAGCATTGTTTTCTTCAGACATATTCGTACCGTACCTGGTTGATTTGCTGTAAATCGTTTCAAAACGCTCCGGAGGGGGGGCTTCATGCTCCATCGAGGGAGGGAACGGGCGCCAACCGGTTAATGACATCCCTGCCGGCCAAGTATATCAACTCGACCACCGGCGGCAAAGTTTGTCGTAATCGGCAGGAGTATCGAGGTCGATCAGAATCCCTTCGTCGTCGACATCGACTGTCGTCACAAGTTCGGGGCGCTGTTTCAGAAGTGCATTGACGCCGACGTCGCCGGGCAGCGATCGGAGATCGGCGACGGTCTCCCAGCGGAAAAAGACGGGATGTCCCCGTTTTCCACCATATACGGGGACTTGAATCGGCGTCGGGGAGTTCTGCCACGCCGTCAACAGTTCGGCCAGGATATCGCGATCGAGTAAAGGATGATCGGCGGGACAAAGGATCCATCCGTCCGTCGCGAGAGGGCGAAAGGTTCGTTCGATCTCGTCGAGCGCGAGTTCGATGCTGTCGCGCATGTGAGGCGGATCGATGTCGGGCGTCACGACTCTGGCAAAGGTCTGAGCCAGTTCCTGTTGCAAATCGACGTCGCTTTGCCGGGTCACAACGACAGTCGCCGCGATCTCCGGATGACGAAACGTTTCGATGACCCGCGAAATCAGCGAGCGGTCGCCGACCGGAAGCAACAGTTTCGGACGCCCCATCCGCCGACTCTGCCCGGCAGCGGGAATGACGGCAAAAAGTTGTGTGTTTCCCGGCATGAGCATTCCGTTTACAGATTTCTAAGTCGTCGATTTCTCGATCCTCGATTTCTCGATCATAGACAACAAACGACGATCGACAAGTCCGGAGCGTCAGAATTTGCCGGCTGAGGTCATCGCGTACGCTGCTCATGTCGGCAGCGATTGTGCTATAACCCGATGAGAGAATTGTTGAATTGATTTCCCCGCGACGACAAGGCCGGCCCATGCAGATCCTGGTAACGAACGACGACGGCATTCACGCCCCCGGACTTCATGCACTCGCTGAGGCGATGAAACGGCTGGGGGACGTCCAGGTCATCGCTCCCGCGTCGGAGCAGAGTGGCGTCGGTCTGGGAATTACCTATTTGCATCCGCTGCTCGTGCAGGAACAAAAAATCTCCGGTGAACACTTCGGTTGGGCGGTCGCGGGGACGCCGGCCGATTGCGTAAAACTCGGTATTCTCGAATTCTGCGCCGAGCGACCGACGCTGGTCGTCAGCGGCATCAATCCCGGCCCGAACGTCGGTATCAACGTGCTGTATTCGGGAACGGTCGCCGCCGCGATCGAAGGGGCGTTTTTCGGTGTGACATCGATCGCCGTCTCGCGTTCGGATGATCCTTCCGTCGATTACACGGAGACCGCCGAACGTGCGGTCTCGATTGTCGAGCAGATTTTGGAGACGAATCCTCCGCAGGGGTCGCTCTGGAACGTCAATTTTCCGCCGTTGGCCACAACCCCACCTCGCGGCACGAAAGTGGTGACGATGGGGGTTCGACGGCATGTGCAAGTGGTGGAAAGCCGGCTCGACCCGCGCGGCCGCAAATACTACTGGACTGGTCTCGACCCGCTGGTGAATCACGAAATGGAACCAGGGACCGACGTGAAAGAACTCTCGGACGGCTATATCACGGTCACGCCGCTGCGATTCGACCTGACGCATCACGAACTGATCAGCGACCACCCGCTGCCACCCGAATGGTGCGATTCGACGACGAACGTCGATCGTTGATTGCGGTTCGATAATTGCCATTTCAAGTTTCGCGGCCGCAAGGGATCTCCGTATGAGAATTTTGCGCGCACCCATTGACCATCGGTTTCAAGTTAGGACAATAGCTAATAGAAGAACGACGCGGGGGCAGGGGGGCTCGTCCCGTCCCGTTCACAATGGCATTCATCATTTCCGACTCAGGAGTTTCCGATGCGCTTCTCCATCTGCCTGACCAGAATCACGGTTTTTTCGATTGTCATTGCGGGAGCGATCGGCTGCAGCGAAGAAATGACCGGCATCGGCGAGAAGCCGAAGAATGCGCCGAATGTGATCGCTCCCGGAGGGATCGACGATCTTGCCGGTCGACCCGCCGGTGCGAACGACCAGCCTGCTCCTCCGCCCGCCGCTCCCGCCAACGATGGAAAAGGGATCATCGGCAAAACCACCAATGAAGTGGTCAACGCCAAAGTTGCGTTACAGCATCCGAATATTGTGGTCGTCGAAAACAAGTCGCAGGGGGGCGATCCCATTTCGTTCGCCGCCTCGGCGTATGTCAGTGCCCGTTCACAGGCGAGCACGTTTGGAATGTTGCAGGCGATCAAAACTCATCAGGCTCTCAACGACAAATACCCGACGTACGAAGAGTTCATGAAAATCATGCAGGAGAATCGCGTCGAATTTACGATGCTGTACCCTTACCAGCGATACGGCTACGACGAAGAGACCGGCTCGATTCTCATTCTTCAAGACAACGACGACAAAGCACAACGATACAAAGCCGCGGGAATCCCGCTCGATGAACCCGCTCCCGCACAAAACGATCCCAACGCCGGCACACCCCCTCCCGCGGGGAACCCCGCTGCTCCGGGAGTACAAATTCCGGGACTCCCCGGTCGGTCGTTGCCCCAATGACCGACCATCTGCCTGCGACAAGAGGGGGAAATGATCGATCGCTCGGATCGCGTGTACGGCTTCACACGGCGATTTCGGCGATTCCCCCAGAATCGGGATAACGAACAGCAAACAGCACGTGCCGCCATGCCATGGCCTGACTCTCTGTTGATGGCCGGCGGTCGGAATTCATCCGCAAGAACGTTTTATCGAACGATAAAATTCGCGGTCTGGTATCGGATCTGCATTACGTGTGGATGGAGTCGCTCCACGTGTGAAAACAAGCCCTTTTTCAGATGGGGTTGATTTTCGACAA
>JAQCEJ010000029.1 GCA_027618475.1 Planctomycetota bacterium
AGACCTTCACGGAACTAGCGCCACCAGATTCGACCGCCCCGCGCCGCCATTTTGAACCGCCGTCAACACCAGCAGAAAGACACTGAGAATGAGAATGGTCGAATGACTGATCAGTTGCCTGGTGCGAACTAACGGAATGTTCTTCAGGCGAAACGAAGTTTTGCGTTGACTGGACATAGATTTTCCTCTCCCACAAGAGTAGGTCATGTTTTTCGGGATGTCCAATCGGGATTGTCGAATTACGAGATTTCGATGGAAATCGCCGTATGTCAATAAAAACCGCTTCAACATCAGGCGATGCCGAAGCGGTTGGTGAGCACAGAAACTGTCTGAAACGATCAATCATCCCCAAAAATGGCGACCAGACGTAAGACATACCAGAACAACGTCGAGACTGAAGCGAACAAAGCCAGAGACGCCGCGACATGTTGATCGGTTCGGTAATGATGCAACACGTTCGAGGTGTCGTACAGAATATATCCCGACATCAGCGCCACCATGGCGATAGCAAAACCGCTTCCCAGCGAGAAGCCGATAAACGCCGAAGCGAGCGCTAATCCGATAGCTGCGAAACCGCATAGCCACAGGAAGCCCCCCAGGAAGGAAAAGTCCTGCTTTGTCATGAACACGAACGCGGTTAAACCGCCGAAGATCGAAAGTGTAATCAAGGCGGCGGTGGGAATGGCGTCGGGTGCGCCGATCAATTGAACGTAATATAGCAAGGGGACGAAAATCACCGCTTCAACGACAACGTACAAAGCCAAACCGAGGTATTGAATCCCCTCCGAAGCGCCGCTGGAGGCCCATCGACTCGCCACCATGCTCACGACCATGTAAGCGATAATGACCGCCCACCAGTTCAGCGTCACGATGTTGAGAATTCCATCGCGAACGGTTCCATTCATAAAAAAGAATGCTTCCAACCCCATAAACGCGAGAATCGCACCGAACAAATGCAGATACGTCCGGCGGATGAACGCCATGCGCTGTTCGAGTGCCGCGTCGCTTGCGAAAAAATCGTTCGCCCCAAAATCATCGACATACTGTTCGGTATAGGCCATGACGGTAACTCCTGAGAAAGAGGTGGATGCCCACAATCGACAATGCGAAATTCATCCGCAGCAACGTCTTGAGATCAACTCAATGCGATATGCCTACCGAATTCCCAAACGGGCCGCGGAACACGGCAAACGAAAGATGATGGACATTATGTCATTGTTGCATTGTTTTTCGCAATCGCAAATTACAAAAAACAGTGTCGATCTTTGTTGATGTCCATTCAAAATTCGCCGAGGACTTCTCCTCCCCGAATAGTCCCCAAAGCCTGATACAATCGTGTGTCGATGTTCTCGCTGATGAACCTCACATGTCCGTCTCCCAAGACGAAATGGGCACCCCCTTCATGTGTACTACTGAAGTCGTCAAAGTGGGCATCGGGATGATTGGGTGTATGATCTTGTGAGCCAGTCACTCGCTGGAAGGCCTCTTCCCCTTCCGCAACACGACCAACCCACGTCGAATACCAACCCAAAGTTACATTTGTGCGGCGTTCACCGACGATCAAAGTGTTACTTGTTCCATCTGTCAAATCCTTAAGTTTAATAACGCTGTTGTGAAAAAATGCGCCGTCACCAAGACATTGTCCGCCTGAAGAGACCGGAGGTGTCCCCGGTGCATTTTCACAACCATCAATTTCAATGGTCCCGAAATCTGCGACATAGTTCGCCGTTGGAAGTTCACAGATAACCGTACCCGGGCTGCCTTCTTCTTCGATCAAGAAACGATCGGGTTGAGAATCGGAAGGGCAGCGAAACATTGAAAGCGGCGTCAATCGAAACGCATCGTTAAGTGGATTCTCGATATTGACATGAGAATTGAACAGATTATACAGATTGGCCTGGTCGACATAGGGAAGTATCATCGTTCCCCATCCGGCACCATTGCTGCCGTCGTGAGGCGTCGGTACTCCTGCCGTGACGCCGATCCAACCAGAGGGAAACGTGAGATGGGCATCGTGATAGTTGTGCAGCGCCAGTCCGATCTGCTTTAAATTATTGCGGCATTGCGTGCGGCGCGCCGCCTCCCGCGCCTGTTGTACAGCGGGGAGCAATAAGGCGATCAACACGGCGATAATGGCGATTACCACCAACAATTCGATTAAGGTAAATCCAGTTCGACGAGGGTTCATAACACACCATGTTTCTATATGCATTAAAGTAAATATGAAAATCAACGCAGAATAAAGACGTCCGTATCAGATGTGTCGGCGCAAGCGCTGACGTTACGGATCTCACGGAGAAAAACAGGAATATAAAATTCGCTGACGTGACGGCGCGCCGTTATCGGCGCAGCAACTCACTCGATGTCAGATGAATGGAGACATGTCGACAGGCGGACCTCGAATCGATATGGATGAGGTCGTCGCACAACGCCGCGCCGGCAGCGCGGGAAGGATCAGTTCAGCGATCTGTTCCCCGGTCAGCTCGATCGACGGGGGAAGCGTCGGTTGTGCCGCTGTCGCCATAAACTGGCAGACGACACAATGATCGCTTTCGCCGGGGAAATGAGAATGTGAATTTCCCTGGGGCCGATGCTGATGGTCTGGCGATTGGTGGTTGTGTGCATGATGACCATGACCATGATGATGATCGTGGTCATGAACGTGAGCCGATGGGGGCATCGCGGTCGACGCCGGATGCTCGTGAGCGATAAGATCATGCAACCCCGCCGGACCAACGACGGCATAAAAGCCATAGATGGCGAAAATCAGTCCGGAGAAGAATCGCGACCGCACGTACGTCATGATCCGTGGAACGTTCCAGATATTGGGGTTAATCGCAGCTCGATATCAAATCTACGTCTATTCTTTGCCTGTCGTTGGAGATTTCGCTCCCTCCATTATCGAGATCGGGGAGACGATTTTCAAGGTGGAATCTGAGTGTATTTGCATAATATATGCAATAAAGGCTGGTGAGTTCTGTTATGTAAACGACTATGATCGTGACTGGTGATTCTCAACATGATATACAGAAATGTGTTACGACGATTTGTCGCTTCCGGATTTCACGTGCCTTCCACTTCGCCACCGGGGAATAAATCCGGGCACGGTGTTACGATAGGCTCGATAATCGTCTCCAAATTGTTCTTCGAGAGTCTGTTCTTCACGTGGCCGCTTGATGAAGTACCAGACGGCTCCACCGACGATTCCGCTAAACAGAGCCAATGGTGAGCCGAGAAAAATTCCCGAGGCGACTCCCTGCAGCACACCCGCCACAGCCATCGGATGGCGTATATGTCGATAAGGTCCGAGGACGACCAGAAACATCGGACGACCGGACGTCAGCAAGGGCAGACCCGCACCACGTCGTGCGAGCGCAAACGATCCCCACAATGCCAAACCTCCGCCGATCACGAAGAGTATCAGTCCGATGACACGGCCCGTCGGACTGCCGAATTGCCACCCCTGCCAGTCGAGCCAGATTTCGACGCGCCATAACAGACCCGGCCAGGCGACAAAATACAATCCCCAGAAGGTGAGCATCTGCAGCACCATCTTCGTTATGATGGCTCGTGTCGAACGAGCTGCCGGTTGACTTGTCGATAACTGTGGCATGGGTGACTACAAGCAGTTTCATAACCCTCTGGACGGCGGAGAATTCCGGACTATTTGGACGATTCTTCCGTCGCCAACCGGGTTATGAAACCAGTTCTATGGTTTCAATTGACGTCAAAATTGTGTTGTCTGTCACGGAGACACGATCCGCCTCAATACTCTGAGAAGTGCATCGGGCATCATGCCGATCCCGATCGTGACGAATGCGGCCAGAATTGCCACCGACAACGCCGCTTGCCTCTTGTCCGAGGCAATCCGCCCGGCGGGAGCTTCAAAGAGTATCATTCGCAGTGGCTGCCAGAGTGTCTGCATGACTACGAATTGCGACACAATTGCTGCGAAACCCAAGATGAAAAAGCCACCATGCACCACCGGTAATCCTGAGCGCGGCTGAATCATCTGCACGCTCCATAAGCCACAGGCAATCTGCCACCGTCCCCAGAAACCGGCGGTCAACGGCAACCCACACAGGCTGAGCAATACAGCCGCGGCCAGACTTGCTGCGAGCGGCTGATGACGTAACAGGCCGCGCAAATCGTCCATGTAGGTCAACTCTCGTTCGTCGTTGAGAACGAATCGACATATGGCAGCAAATCCGATTATCGCTGTCAGATCGGCGATGATCAGGAACGGTACCACGCTTTCATTAAGCGGAAACATCAATTCGGTATTCGGAGCAAACTCCCCCATTTTTTTCTGGGCTGCGGCCAGAGCGATGCTCGTCATACACCAGCCGCTCTGCACGAGCATCAATCCCGCAAGAAATCGCCGCAAATGAATCTGCCTGCGGACGACATAACTTCCTAGCACAAATGACCAACCGGCGAGAATAATGAGTATCGTCGCCGAAGGGACGATGTGCCCCAGGGACGTTCCCACGACCACTGTTGTAACCGTGATCACAGCCGAGAGACTCTGCACGATCAACAACCACACCGACGACGAATAATCACCCGTTTCGGCGATGTCGAGTGTTTCGAGATGCAGCGGAATCGTCCAACCCGCTCCGACAATGACGAATAACAGACCGGCGATTCCCGGCAGCGAAGTCTGTTGCACTCCCGGATGAAAGTCCCGCAACTCCGAGAGCGACAGCGAAGGATTTCTCGTCCACAGAGCAAGAATCGCAAGTCCTGCGAACATGAACGCCATCGACCAGACTTCACGCCACATCAACATGACAACGGGGTCAACAGTTCGATCGGTCTCGTGAGAACGATTTCCCCAAAAATCGTTGCGAATTCGGTTCCAAAAGACATTCCATGCACCAGACGTGGTACCGAATTCCGAGGGATGTTCCGCAATCGACTCGGACGATTGTCGAAATCCGATGAGGATCGGCCAATGGCAAAGCCGTCCCGCTCCGAAAAGAACCCACAAGTTGGGTGCAGACGCGAGACTGCAAAGTCCTGCAAGCGAACAAATAACGAGAGGATTCCAGAGGCTCGAATTCTTCGATGAGATTACGGAAGGCGTTACGGATGTGGTGTCGAACGTCATCAGCACGATCAGGAATCCCGACGAGAGCACAATCGTCTGCCAGACCCGTCGCCATGTTTGCGCCGCTTCAACGGAGACATCGTCGCTTGCCGATGCCTGTTGTAGAGGAGACTTAATCAGCGACAAGTTTTCTGGCCAATGCACCGAAACACCAGCGAGCAAAATCAACATCAACGTGAATGTGCATCCTGTTGATGTCGATGTGATCGCGAAACGACCGCATAACATCAATCCGGATCCGATCAGTAAAATCCAGATCGGCAACATATCGATGAGGTACGCGCTCATGGTTCTCGATCTCGCGGTACGGAATTCCCATCCAGTTGCTCGTCTTGTTCATTCCACCCGTTACTCTCCGTGACGGCGGGGGTGGAAACAGGCATTCCTGCAAGTGCGAGTTGTTCAGTCGACGGACGAAGTCGATTCAGCATCAGGGCCGGTTGCACTCCCACGAGAATCAAGCCGCCGGCGACAACCAACGCATAGGCGTAGGCCGCCCCGATGCCGATCGATGGCATCGAATCCTTACTTGTCGCTGTGATTTCGCTCGACGGGAGAACTTCATCATACGGCAATCGAGTCGCTCGCTGCCACAGTCTCCCTCCGAAGACAAGCCCCACGAGAGTCAGTAATACGATCTCCCCGGCAACGGGAGCGCCGAACAATCCCCAGAGTATCAACAATTGACTGACAAAGCCGAGCGTTCCCGGCATGCCGCTTAACGAACCGAGGGCGACACGACCACACCATGACGGCACGGTGTTGTTCGCTGTCGGTTCCTGCAACTTTTGCCACACGAGCAGCGAAACCGACAAGCTGACATTGACGATTTGCAATAGCCCTCCCCAAAGCGCGGCGCGCTCGCCACAGATCAATGCGGCGAAACAGAGCCCTTGTTGTGCGATGAGGCCATATGAGATTGCTCCCAGAAACGACTGTTGACGAGCCATGACGGCCTGGGCATACAGAAAGCCGATCAGCCCGAGCAACCCGCTCCACCAGATGGTTGTTTCCTCCAACGGTCCGAACACCGGCAGTACGTATTGTACGAGTATGAATAGGCCGAGTTGCGATCCGACGCACATCCAGACGAAACGCAGACCGGATGACGATTGGCGCCAGAAGGAAATCCAGCGGCGGTGTAGCGGAAACATCGGCAACCAGGCCCATGCACCGACCAGACATGTCAATCCGATCGCCGGTGCCGTCTGTCGCCAGACCTGCTCGGCGACCGGATCGATGTATCGCAAGCTGACCAGATCGTGTCGCACGCGCGGCCAGACAAATTCGGGTAGAAACGCACTCTCGCCACTCCACACTTGCATCCACGAAAACGCGTATACGATACCAATGAGCGCCAGACCACCAGCGAGAGTCCCCATACCCCATCTCGCGACACACCGAGTCATAACATTGCGACGATCGACACCGCCGTGTGTCGCCAACAGAAACGCACTGAACCCGATCAGCATTCCCACACATGCAATTAACCAGACGACATCCTGAGCCGAGAAGATTCCGAGCAGGCTGAAAGAACAACCGAGAAGGCAAACCGATGACACCGCGTGACTTTCGCCATATTTGGCTGGCGTGACAGGGGACAACAACGACGGAATCATCACGAGCGCCGTCATCACGACAAAACAAAGGCTCACGCCGTCGATGCCCCATGCCATGCGAACGATCGGTAACAGCGACATGGGGGAGGATAATTCGTCCTCCGCGTGTTGTTTTGCCGAGTGCTTCGGTTCGTGACGTACCGGGTCACCGATCCAGCGAAAGGCACCCTGCATCTGCACGGCGGGGATTTCCCGGATCGCGACACCGGACTGCAACAGCGACGTCGGAACGCGATACTGAATCACAAGCAGTCCCACGAACCCGGCAGTCAAGATCGCGTGTATCACCACCGCTTCCCGCAATGCCATCGCATTCGAACCTCCCCGCGAAATCAGGGCAATGGCGACCATGCCCACCAGCGGCGAGGTAATCGCAAGCAACAACAGGTACTGGTTCAACCCTTCCCACACGGTTACCACTCCAGATACATCAGCAAGCCGAGCATGACGGCTGTCGTCAACAACACAGTGGCGGCATTCACTCGCATATTCCCATGCTCGAGACCGCCGAGAAAACTTTCGTTCCCGAGAGAACATACACGCCGGACAATCCGCCCGACCGTCGGCCAGGCGCGCTCTTCGCAGAACTCGCATAAATCCTGAAAAACATTGACGGGTTGTGCGACGAGCACTTTCCACACATCGGGCAGATAGGCTCCGTTTCGAAGTATCGACAACACCGGCTCAGCCGGTTTCTTAAGTGCCATTCGCCACTCGGGGTTTAAGCGGTACAGCAACCAGACGGCGACGGCTGCCATCGCCGCACTGCTGAGCGTGATGATAAAAACCGAGACATCGAACGAATCATTGAATTCCTGCTGAAGGGGATACAACACCCCGTGTAGGAATGTTAATCGCCAGGTACAGAAAATTCCGGCGAAGGTAAGCATGGAAGCCAACACCATCCAGGAATAACCCGACAACACAAAGGTCGCTTGGTCGTCATCGTCGCGATCGGTTTGCTGCACGTTGCGGGCTTTGAGGCGTAGAAAACTCCAGCATAATCCACTAAGAACTACGAGTGTAATCCAGGGAAATACCCGGAAGATTGTTGCGGACATATCGGTGAATCCCGTTGCGGTCGCGACCTTCGCTTGAGTTGCCATCTCCGATCTCAGAAATCCGGGGCCATAAAATCCGCCCCACAACATTACAAAAAACGCCGAGGTCAGAAAAAGTGGAATGGTCCGATCGGGTGCGTGACGTTTTTCGGGAGGAGTGGGAGATGCGACCAATTCAGAGATGAGTCGTGCGCCCGCATCGAATCCGATCAGCATCAAACCCGCGAACATTGCGCGTGTTGACCCGCTCGAAAACAGCATGGCTATCAATCCCAGATATGCTGTGCTGCTGTACGAAAAAATCGCGCGACGATCCGTTCCGACCGCTGCGATAGCGACGGCGAGCACCGCCGTAAGGGCTCCCGCCAGTCCCAATAACTGACAGACCACACCACTCTGTTGCCAGACCGGCGCGAGACGAAACAATAACCAGAATCCGAGCGGCCAGACGAGAAACGTCCGCAATAGACAATCGACCGACAAGTCCATCAGCTCGCGCGCTATAAACGATGTCGGTTCGCGATCTGCATTCAATCGAACCGAGAACGGCAATACGAAGGGAAACTGCCGGGCGAACACGAGCGTGACCCCTGCCAGACACAACCCCAGCACCGGTATCGCCGCCGGATTGTCAGCGGCGATTTTCTGTTGTACTAACGGGTCGTTAAGCACGTCATACTCACTGCTGCCGTAAAACTGCCACGATAAGAGTAGAGACACCCACATCGCGAGTTCACCCCACCGCAGGGTGTCACCGATGGCTTGTCCCCCTGTGTCTTCTTGATACGGCCATTCGGGGTCGTCATGCACCCCGCTACGGCACAAGTGGTCGCAGAGCCGGGAAATGAGAATTCCGCAGACGAGCGTCAGCAACAGATTGGCCGACAACACGAACAGATCGACGATGCTGATTAACATGCCGCCGTACATCCAGGCTGAACGTTGACTTTCAGCAGGCGACGACATGCCGACTTTGAAACGCCGCATGGCGCAGGCTGAGAGCAGCGTTTCCCAGGCGAGAAACAACGCTGTCAACCGATCGAGCCGAAAGGAAAGGACAAGGTCGGGCAACACGTCGTCAGCCCAGAGAGCAAGCGACGGAACGGCGACATCGCTTGTCGGTGCCGATTCTGTCAACAGCCAAAAAACAACCAGCCCCACGCCGAGCAACGCCCGAATGCCCCACAGCGTATAAACCACCCGCAACATGCGAGAAGTACGGGGGGTCGCAAACGCACACGCCGCTGCCATCATCGCCGGCAAAGCGATTACCACGCAGACCGCACTCAAGATAACGAGACGCTCCATTCGGCCATTCCCGCAAACGACAGGGAACCGCAGTGACTGGCCGAACGAATCTACGACGTCCATTCTCCCCAAGCCACGGTTCAGATGGTAACGGAACGAGCATGGTTAGACGATGCTGGATGGCACTGACCGTCCGGTTTCGGAGATTGAAAGTGTCGGGTGTTGAGACTCCGAGCCATCAATTCTCCGGTTTTTCGTTCAATATCACCTCGCCGCTGACAATCGCTCCCCGTTCGTCGGTAACGGTGATGAACCATGCCGTCGCGGTCTCAGGAAGAACGTCGAAGACGACCGCTGCTTCATTCCATTTTACTTGTATCGTCTCCCATTCGCGCATGTTGACAGGCTCCGATCCGGTCGTGTAGTGCAGCTCGGCCTTTGTCAGTTTCGTGTCGCTCTGGTAGACGATCTGAACTCTGCCGTCGTTTATCGCCATTGGCCCGATATGCGTCAATGATATTCCGTCTCGTAAATGTTGGTCGACAAACAGGCCGATTTCTTCGGGGGCCCAACCGGGAGGATGACCGTGCGGCATCTTCACGGTGATTCTGAGCCGTTTTTCGCCAGTGACCAGATCGTAACTTTTCTTGTAACTGTCGAGCGGATACGCAAAATCATTCGTACCGTTGACGAAGAGAATCGGCATAGAGACCGCCGGCAGATACCGCGAAGGATCCCACAGTTCGAGCCATCGGTTTCGTTCGTCGTCGGTCATTTTCGAAAGGCGGTCGACCCAGGCGCTGTTGTCCCCCAGAAAACCGCACCCATACACCGGAACGGCGGCTTTGAAGCGGCTGTCGACGCCGGCGACAATGCACGTCAGATAGCCTCCCCAACTAATCCCCGTCACCGCCGTGCGGTTCGCGTCGACTTCGGGAAAACTTCGAATGAGTGAATGAGCCCTTAAGACTGAGGCGACGGCATGATACGGCCATTGTTCTTCGGGAGGTTTGCCGATGCTGCCGAATTTTTCGTCATCTCCCTGGTTGGGGCCCCCCTCTTCGAGAGGCGTGCGGTTTTCCCGTTGATGCGCATTCTTTCCCTCGATGGGACGGTGCCCGGCGAGGTCCATCGCAATGGCAGCGTAACCGCGCTTAGCCCAGAGTTCGGCCCACTCGCGAAATGCGGTTCCTCCTCCACCATGCACGAGCACAACCGCTGGCAAGTGACCGTCGTTTGATGTATCTCCGGCCAGTGTTCCCGGCGTGGCATAGTAGGCGAAGACGCGAGTCGGGTGTCCGTCATACGGTTCTCCTGCATAGAAGAGCGACTGTACCGGGCTCGTCTCGTCGACCCATTCAAAATCCGGAGGTATGGAAAGGGCTTCCAGATCCCACGGAGTCGTTTCGGGGAGTTGTTCGGATCGAGAAATGGCATCTTCGCCGTGAACAACCGAAACAAAAAACAGCAGCGATGCGAAGAACATCGAACGGGTAAGCACGGTATTCATCATCAGTGTCCTTTTCTCAACATTGCCCGCGGACTTTGACATGCGGGAAAAACGTATCGGCATGGCACGCGAGGAAATTGTAGCGTTTCGATCGGCGGTCGGCGATGCTCGTGCCTTACGCTTGAAAATCCCACGCACCATAATCAGAATACATGTGTCCATTTCATGTGTTCAGCGGAGTAGGCAGAATGGCGTATGACGAAAACCTGGCCAAACGCGTTCAGCCTTTGTTGTCGCGCAAGAAAGGATTCTCTGCCAAAAAAATGTTCGGGGGGATGGGGTTTCTTCTCAACGGTCACATGTGCGTGGGTATCTGGAAGGACAAACTCATTGCCCGCGTCGGGCCCGAGAATTACAAGCAAGCCCTCGAAGAACCGACGGCACGCGAGTTCGATATCACAGGACGAGCCATGACCGGTTGGGTCATGATCGAACCGGATGGTCTCGCCAAAGAGAGCGAATTGAAACATTGGGTCGGCATCGCCGCCAAATTCGCCGGCTCGCTGCCGCCGAAAATCAAGTAAGGTACAAGTTTTTTTGCGGATCGACATACTCATGTCGCCTGGTCCAAATCGTTTCGATGCCGTCAGAACGGAGAATGATTTCCAAACGTTAATCATGCTTTCTTCACACAGATCGATCAGCATCCATTATGCCTCGCATCCATTTTACGCCCCATCTGAAAAATCATCTCGATTGCCCGCCGCAGGACGTCACAGCGGCGACGCTGCGCGAGGCACTCGAGATCGTCTTTCAAGCCAATCCCCGACTGCGGAGTTACCTGCTCGACGACCAGGGACATCTGAGAAAACACGTCACCGCGTTTATCGATTCCACGCCGATCAATGACCGCGTGAACCTCAGCGACGATGTCAGCCGGGCGAAAGAAGTTTATTTGTTGCAAGCGTTGTCAGGAGGATGAAGCCTTTCGGTTAGCCGCGACGCAACGCGGAGCGCTTCGACTTTTAACCCTTCAATTTTCATCTCAAGAGGAACATCATGAGCGATCGCATTCAAGTCGGTACCCGCAAGGGGTTATTTACACTCGTCCGCCACAACTCGAACTGGAAGGTCGACAAAGTCGATTTTCTCGGCTCGCCTGTCACCATGTGCCTGAAAGATCCCCGCAACAACTTTTCGTACGCCGTCCTTACGCTCGGACACTTCGGCTGCAAACTTCATCGCTCGGCTGACGATGGCAAGACGTGGGAAGAATGCGGTGTGCCGAAGTATCCTGAAGGGGCGGTGTTCGCCGGAATGCCCGGTGACGATGGCACGCCGACGACCAAACCTGCGAGCATGAAGGAAATCTGGATCCTCGAACCGGGGGGAACGGATCAACCGAATCTGCTCTGGGCCGGCACGATTCCAGGCGGACTCTTCCGCTCGAACGACAACGGCATGACGTGGGAACTCATCGAGTCGCTCTGGGACAACCCCGAACGGATGAAATGGTTCGGCGGCGGCAAAGACGAACCGGGCATCCATTCGATCTGCGTCGATCCGCGAGACAGCAAACACATTCAACTCGGCATCTCGTGCGGCGGCGTCTGGTCGACCAGTGACACCGGTGCCACATGGGAACGATTGGGCCAGGGGCTGCGCGCCGAATACATGCCCCCCGAACTCGCTTACGACACCGCGAGTCAGGATGGTCATCGCATGGTTCGTTGCAAGAGCGCTCCCGATAACCTCTGGATCCAACATCACAACGGTATCTTCAAGTCAACCGACGACGCTCACAATTGGACAGAAATTAAGGATGTCAAACCGTCGACCTTTGGCTTCGGTGTCGCCGTCCATCCCAGCGACCCTCAGACAGCCTGGTTCGTCCCCGGCAAGAAGGATGAATTTCGCTATCCCGAAGAAGGCAAGCTCATCGTCACCCGCACGAAAGATGGCGGCCAGACGTTTGAACAAATCACCAACGGCCTGCCGCAAGACCACTGTTACGATCTGGTCTTCCGCCACGCTTTGGAAGTCGACGAAACCGGCGACAATCTCGTCTTCGGCTCGACGACCGGTGGAATCTGGACCAGCAACAACGGCGGCGACACATGGACGATGCTCCCCAATCGCCTCCCCCCGATTTACGTGACGCGGTTTTGCTGAGAGTCACCGTCACAATCGAAAGAACAACTTCTTCACTTCCAGATACCTCAGAAAGAAATAGCAAACCCACAAATACGCCAGCGTGGAGGCGATGAGCACTCCTGCCGGAACATCGCGCGGGACGAACGGGCTGACCGCCTGGTCGACGAAACCGTGGATGATGTAACCCGCCAGCGCATTGACCCCCAGCGTACGGAACAGGCCGAGTTGATGGCCCTGTATGTCGCACCATGCGATAAAAAACGCATACACCGCCAGCGAAATCCCCGCACCGAAAATCAAATACGTAATGCTCCCCGATCGCTGGCTCATCGTGAACAGGTTGCCATCCGGCGGCTTCGTCTCGACCGACACGAACGGCGGTGCAGCCAGTTCGAATGTGATTTTCGGCGATGTCTCTCCCCACCCTATCGGTGACAGATGCAGAGACGACAACAGATACGCCAACACCATCAAAACGGTGCCATGAGTCAGACACCAGCGACACGCAGCGAGTGCCGTGCTTTCGCGGACAACATCGTACGCCAGCGAACCGGCGAGCAGCGGAATCGTCCACGTCAGAAACCCGAGAGGCCCTCCGTCGATGCCGTTGGGAGCCGTGTTGACCCACTCATAATTGAACCAATACGACAGCCCGAAGTGAGCTAAACCCGACGCGACGGCGAACGAAACACGTGTCATTTTTCCGGCGGCGATCACTGGCAACACCCACAGCGACGTGACGGCGATGTGCGTCAACGTCTGAAAGAGATTGCGCTTGAACTCCGAAACAAGCACATCGTGCAGATTTGACGTTTGCAGATCGGACCACGATTGAATTCCACTTCCCAGCGGATAGATCACAAACGCGAGCAACAGCAGACCGAGATTCCGGCGAATCACTTTCCCATACGCCGCCGATCGATCGCCTGATTCCAGCCGTCGCAAGAGCGTCAGACGATAGGCAAACCCGACTGCAAACAAGAACTGCGGCATGATCGTATCGGCATAACTGCAATACGTGTGATGATGCTTGAGCACCAGCGGTGTAACGGCGAATCCCCCCACAAAATTGACGACGAACATCCCGAAGACCGTGTAGCCGCGGAATTGATCGAGGGAGGTGATGCGTTGGGGTTTGGGTTCAAGTTGAGACATGAATTGATTGTCCTCGTTCCCAAACTCCCGCTTGGGAACGCAAGTCATCGCAGCTCCGCTGCGGCCGATCGCGTGGAATGAGATTCGCTACGGAAACCTACCGAATTGCTGCTGACAAACCGCTGAAAATGATCGATGATCAGACTTGGTGTGCTACGTGTGGCTTGTCTACCCGTGTTTTTCAGATGCCTGACAACCACACTGTCCATTTTACAACGGGTGGCTAACCAAATAGGTGAAATCACTTTGTCCCCAGCAACGCCGCCTTGTCCGCAGCCGATCGCGTTTTTACCGGCACTAATTTCTGTGCCCGCTCGCTGTAGATGTCGCCGATGTAAATGTTCCCTTGCGAGTCTTCGGCGATGCAGTGGACTCCGAACGTTTCGCCCGGCTTGAGTTCTTCACCTTCAGCGAGTTCCGATTTGCGGACGCCGAGCGGCCAGGTCCAGAGTTGCTTGATCTTTCCTTCGGTCGTCAGCTGCATCAGCAGTTGATCTTTCACTTCGGGATACTTTCCATCGCGCAGCCACCAGTGGGGACTCGAACCACAGACGAGAATGTCTCCCTCCGCCGTCATCGTCAGAGCCCACGGCATGATGAACCCACTCCAGACATCGAGAACTTTGCCGCTCTGCTCGAAAACTTGAATGCGACCGACATTACGGTCGGCGACAAACAAGCGTCCTTTCGCATCGAGCACGATCGAATGCGGCAACACAAACTCCCCCGGCTTCGTCCCGTATTTGCCCCACGTCTTGATGAATTTTCCCGTCTTGTCGAAATGCACGACGCGGCGATTGCCATAGCCGTCGGTGACGAAGATATCCCCCGCTGGCGTAATCGCCATATCCGTCGGACGATAAAAATGCGATTCATCTTCGCCCGACTGCTCGCGCGTGCCGAGCGTCAGTAGCAGCTCGCCCTCCGGCGTGAATTTCTGAATGACATGCGCGCGAAAGTCGGCGACCCAGACGTTACCTTCGCGATCGATTCGCAATTGATGCGGCCCGATGAACATCCCCTTGCCCCACGTGCGGACGAACGTGCCGTCGGGACGGTAGATTTGAATCGGATCGTCCCCGCGCTGCAGCACCCAGATATTGTCGTCGGCGTCAACGGCGATCCCCGCGACGCCGCCGGTGTGGGAGATTCCTTCGGGACGTAGGGGCCAAGTCGCGTCGACATCGTATTCGACGAATGTCGGATCAATGGCATCGTTGGGGGCGTCCTGGGCAATGGACGGCATAGCCGCGATGAACGTCGTCACAATCGTCGCCAAACAGAGCGTAACCGATTTCATGATGCTCATGCTTCTTTCTCGTTATCTATATCTTGTTCCCATGCTCCGCATGGGAACACCAGGTTTTCGAAGCTCCGCTTCGCATATTACACAATCGGATTCCGTCCTGCGGCCACGTTCTTTCAACGGAAGATGGAATGAAGATACTCTATCTTAAACCGATTCGTTTCGGGAGAGGAGAGGGTATCTTTGACGTCTTATACCCAGGCCGCATCTATGACCAGAACGCTCTTATTTCGCCGCCGTGCGTAACTGCGAGAACCGCTTGCGAAGATCGTCCATTCGCTTTGCCTGCGACTCGTCGGCAGCAAGAGAATGTTCTTCGAGCGGATCGTGTTCCAGGTCGAACAGTTCTTCATACGTGAAATCGGGCCAGTAGATGTATTTGACATCTTTACGCACGAGCGCGGCTGACGACGGAATGAAGTTGATGTTATCGATCACGCCATGTTCGTAGAAAAACTCTTGTCGCCATGCAGGTGGTTCCTCTGCGATATACAGCGGTGCAAAGTTCTTCCCTTGCATCGTGCGAGGTATCGCGATTCCTGCAGCGGCAAGAATCGTCGGAGCGATATCGACATTGAGTACGAATTCATCGTTCGTCTCACCGCGCTGGTCCACCGGCAGCCGTGGATCGAGAACGATCAGCGGCACGCGAATCAATTCTTCGTACGGATACCACTTATCGGCGAGGCCGTGCTCGCCGTGGAAGTAGCCGTTGTCGGTCGTGAAGATCACCAGAGTGTTGTCCAGCAGATGTTGTTGTTCCAGTTCCTGCACGATTCGTCCACAGCTGGCATCGACTTCGGTCACCATGCGGTAATACGCTTTCATGTATTCCTGATATTTTTCGGGAGTGTCGAATCGCCAATGCCAGCGATTGCGCCCTTCGTTTTTCTCATTCCCGATGAACGGCGGCAGGCGGTGAAAATAGTCGTCCGATCCGGTTTTGGGAAAGGGAATCACGGCATCGGCATAGAGCGATTCACTCTCGGGTTGATAGAGATATTGCTTCGGATTTCGATCCTCGGCATGCGTTGCGAAGAACGAAACCGTCAGGCAGAACGGTTTTTCGGTGGGGCGAGATGCGAGAAATTCCAGTGCATCGTTTTCGTTCTTCTTCGTGACGTGAATGAGCGAACCATCGTCGTTTTTCAGATAATGCACGCCGCCGTACGCCCGGCCGAAGTCGAAGTTTTCGGCGGGGAATTTCCCGTTGTGCCATTTGCCGATGTGCCCGACATAATAGCCATTCGCGCGGAGTAACCCCGGATACGTCTCGCTCCACGGCGTTTCGAACGGCCCGAACGCGAAGTTTCGATGCCGCGACATCCATTGACCGGTGAGCAGCGAAGCCCGAGACACGCCGCAGATCGAGGTGGTTACGCACGAATGTTTAAAGCGAAACCCGTCTTTTGCCAGTTGATCGAGATGCGGTGTCAGCACGATCGGATTCCCAGCGCACCCCAGCGTATCATGCCGCCAATCGTCGGCGTAGAGGATGAGGATGTTGGGAAGGGTTGTGGAATCGGCATATGCGGTTGATACTTCCCACGGCGGAAAAATTGCCGAAACGAAACAAAGTAAGGCAACAACGATCAATATACGCATTAGATTCGCCACCACTTTTTCGTCTGCTCATTCGGTTCCCGATACTCGAATCGAGAACTGATCCCTTTAGACTACCTCTCGGATCGTGTTACAATACAATCAGGTACAGTTTATCGTTTAAATCGCCTGAAATCCTGTCAATTCTCATGTCGGCAAATACAGCAAACCTCTCGGGTCAGAATTCCGGCGGAAATGGCGGTGGTACCCTCGTACGCCCCTGGATTATCAACAGTAAGTGCGACCTGTTATTATTCGTAGGGACGCCGTTGTTGATTATACCCTTGCTGTCGATCGCGAGGACGACGTACAGCATCGAGCAGATCAGTCTGTTTGTTGTCGCGTTTGGTGCGATGGGGCATCATCTTCCCGGAATGATTCGCGCTTATGGCGACAGGGCGTTATTTTCTCGTTTTCGCGTTCGTTTTATCGTCGCGCCGATCTTTCTCTTGTCGGTCGCCATTTATTTTTCATTTCACCATTACAGCGGGTTGCTGCTGATCGCCCTCCTCTGGGCGTTCTGGCACGCGCTGATGCAGATCTATGGGTTCCTCAGAATTTATGATGCCAAGACGAAATCCCCCTCCCGGCTGAACTCGTGGATGGATTTTCTCATGTGTCTTTCGTGGTTTACAACCGGCTTTGTCTGGTCTCCGGGACGAATGACGCTGATCTTGGAGGGATTCTACAAATCGGGGGGACCGCTGCTCGAACCGACCGCTGTTCACATCCTGCAGTCAACGGTGGGCATCGTCACGGGGGTAATTTCCTTATTCTATGTCGTGAATCTCCTGAGGGAGATGGGTCATGGGTACTATCCAAGCCCCGTCAAATTATTTCTGATGGGGATCAGTATTGCCTTTTGGTTTTATACCATGATGGGCGTCGAAAATGTGATTCTGGGAATTGCCATGTTCGAAATCTTTCATGACGTGCAATACCTGTCTATCGTCTGGATCTTCAACCGGAATCGCGCAGAGAAAGACCCCGCCGCCGGACGGTTTACCCGATTTCTCTTTCGGCGGAGCGGTGTGATGCTGGGTCTCTACATCGGACTCGTATTCGCCTACGGATTTCTAGGACTGCTCCCTGAAATCGTCACGATGCAACGGCTCAATCAGGCGTTGGCGGCACTTTACGTGTCGTCCGGTTTGCTTCACTTTTATTACGATGGTTTTATCTGGAAGGTGAGAGAATCGACGACGCGAGCAGCGCTCAACCTCGATGATTCGGCAGCCCGTTCGTTGCGGACGCAGCATATTCCTGGATGGATCGTTCATGGTTCAAAATGGATGGCATTTGTGATTCCCGTAGCATTGCTTGGTTGGACGGAGTCGCGAGGGGCAATGCCCAGGCTCGATCAGTTTCGAAACATCGTCGCCATTCTGCCGAACAGTTGGTCGGCCCATCACGAACTGGGCCTCGAATTGATGCGCCTGGGCGACTTCGGTGCGGCGCTGGACCATTACCGTGAGGCCGTTCAACTGAACCCGGGGTCTGCCGTTGCGCAAAGCAAGCTCGGAAATCTGTATGCACAACGAAAGGATGACACGCGGGCGATTCGGCACTTAACAGAAGCGATTCGTCTCGATCCGCAATTGGTCGATGCGCACTCCGATCTGGGGGTGATCTTTCTCTCCCGTGGAGAAATCAATCGAGCCGAAGAAGAATTTCAGGCGGCTATCACGCTTCATCCCGAGAATGCGACGGCTCATAACAATCTGGCAAACGTCTTGCAGAATCAGGGGAAGATTCAGGCCGCAGAACGGCATTTTCGTCTGGCTGTCCGCCTGCAACCCGGCTATGCAGTGGCCCATAATAACCTGGGTCTGGTATTGCTCAGGCAGGAACGGTTCGGCGATGCGATCGAAGAATTTGAACAGGCGATGCGATACCAGTCCCGCTATGCAGAGGCGTGTTACAACCGCGGTGTTGTCTTCTTTCGACAAGGAGACAGGGCAGCGGCACTGGCCTCCTATCGACAAGCTATCGAATGGGATCCCGATCTGGTGATGGCGCTCAACGGTCTGGCATGGATAATCGCGACAGATACGAAATCGATACACAACAGCATTCAGGAAGCGGTTGCCGCTTCGCAACACGCCGTCGAGTTGACGCGGTCCGAACAGCCGATCTGTCTAACCACACTGGCGACGGCATACGCCGCCGACGGTCAATTCGAACTCGCGACAAACACGGCGGAGCAGGCCCTGCAAATCGCACGACAAATGCAGGCGGTGGAATTGACCCGACAACTCGAATCTCACCTGGATCTGTATAAACGCGGTATTCGGGTGACCGAACCGTAACCGCCGGCGTCGTGCGCCGTGCAGGTACGAATCATCAGAGCCTTGCCGGTAGGTTGCATCGCTCCGTATACTTGGTGCCAGTGCCAACGTCGAAACTACTTAACCGCCGACCGCGTCGTCATATGCTCTCCACCGATATCGTCGTTCGCGGGGCTCGCGAACATAATCTTCGCAACGTCTCGCTCGATCTCCCGCGAAACAAGCTTATTGTGATGACCGGCGTGAGCGGGTCGGGGAAGAGTTCGTTCGCGTTCGACACCCTCTATGCCGAGGGACAGCGCCGCTACGTCGAATCACTTTCGAGTTATGCCCGGCAGTTTCTCGGGCAGATGCCGAAGCCCGACGTCGACAATATCACCGGGCTTGCCCCGTCGATTTCGATTCAGCAGAAAACCAGCGGACGCAACCCCCGCAGCACCGTCGGTACAATCACCGAAATCTATGATTATCTTCGCGTCCTCTATGCCCGCGTGGCCCAGGGCTACTGCTCGAACTGCGGCGAGCCGATCGCCGCCCAGACGCTCGAGCAGATTTACGATCACGTCGCCGCGATTCCCGAGGGGACGAAATACCTGATTCTCGCCCCTTTGATTCAGCAGCAAAAGGGAGAGTACCGCGACCTGTTCGAAGATTTGCTCAAACAGGGATATCTCCGCGCCCGCGTTGACGGCAAGATTGTGCAGCTTACCGATAATCTGCAGCTCGACCGGCAGATGCGGCATAACATCGAAGTTGTCGTCGACCGTCTTGTCGCGGGGAAAGTCACCCGCACGCGATTGATGGAATCGCTCGAAAACGGATTGAAATCTGGCAGCGGACGACTCATCATTTCACATGCCGAAGGTGAGACGTTGCGCGAAGCGAACGACAAAGCCGCTGCGTCGACGAAGCGAAAGTCAAAATCGGCGCTAAAGAATGGCGGGGATAAACCCCTCCGCTCGGAAGAAGCAAGCGATCGGCTGTTTAGTGCGCATTACGCCTGCGCGAAGTGCGGCATCAGTTACGAGCCCCCCTCGCCGCAGATGTTCAGTTTTAACAGTCCGCTTGGCATGTGCCTCGACTGCAACGGGCTGGGGATGCGTCACGAATTCATCATGGAGAGCCTGATCTCCGATCCGTCGAAATCGCTCGCCAAAGGAGCGATCGACTTGATGGGGACATGGAAAAAAATCGGCCGTTGGCGACGGCATCTCTTCGAAGGGATCGCCCGCGCGATCGAGATCGATCTCGAACTTCCCGAAAAATATGTCCTCTCGCAACCGTGGAACGAACTCCCCGAAAATGCCCGTCGCCTCTTCCTCTACGGGCTCGGCGATCGGCATATCACTTTCCAGTGGAAGTATTCCGGAGGGCTCTGGAAACACGGCGGCACATACGCCGGATACATCAACGAACTGCTCGATACGTATCGGAAAACGAACAATCCGATGCGCCGCAAGCAACTTGAAAAGCACATGCAGTTCGTGCCGTGCAGTCGTTGCGCAGGGACGAGACTGAGTCCGCAGGCACGATCTTTTCGGCTGGAGTCGAATGCACTTCGTCTGTCGGATAACAGGCCCCGTTCTCTGTCACTACCGGAAGTCTGTCAGTTGAGTATCGGCGAGGCGACGCAGTTCTTCGCCGAACTGGTGCTCGATCAGACGGGACAGACAATCGCCGTCGAACTGCTGAAGGAAATTCGCGGCCGGCTTGGTTTTCTACTGCAATGCGGGCTCGATTATCTCTCGATCGAACGGAGTGCTCCGACGCTATCGGGAGGCGAAAGTCAACGCATCCGCCTCGCTTCGCAAATCGGCTGCGGACTTGTCGGCGTCGTCTACATTCTCGACGAACCGTCGATCGGACTGCACCCCCGCGACAACAAACTGCTGCTCAACAGCCTCTGCCGGCTGCGCGATCAGGGAAATACCGTCATCGTCGTCGAGCACGATGAAGAAACCATTCGCGCCGCCGATCACATCGTCGATTTCGGCCCCGGCCCCGGCGTGCGTGGCGGAGAAATCGTCGCCGAAGGGTCGTATCAAGCGGTCTTGGACGCGAAGCGAAGTCTCACGGGCGATTATCTCGCAGGGCGTCGAAAAATTATTGTTCCTGAAAAGCGCCGGCCGAAGGGAAAACAAAGTCTCGTCATCAAAGGGGCGACACATCACAATCTGCAGAATGTCGATGTGGAATTTCCGCTCGGAATGTTCATTTGCGTCACCGGCGTCAGCGGGTCAGGAAAGAGTTCGCTCGTCAACGACATTCTCTGGCAGGTGCTCAATCGCGACATCAACAAGGGAAACGGCTCACCCGGATCGCACAAAAAAGTCGACGGACTCGATCTGATCGACAAGGCGATCGACATCGATCAATCGCCGATCGGTCGCACGCCCCGTTCGAACCCCGCGACGTATGTCAAACTGTTCGATCTCATCCGCACATTTTTTACGCAACTTCCCGAATCGAAAATGCGGGGCTACAAATCGAGCCGGTTCAGTTTCAACGTCGACGGTGGTCGTTGCGACGCCTGCGACGGTTACGGTGCAACGAAGTTAGAAATGGATTTTCTCGCCGACATCTGGGTCACCTGCCCCGTCTGCGAAGGGAAGAGGTTCAATCACGAGACACTCGAAGTCCGTTTCAAGGGAGCGAACATCGCCGACGTGCTCAATATGGACGTCGCCGAAGCGCTGGTGCATTTCGCGAATTTTCCGAAGATCGTCAAGCTGCTTCAGACGCTGCACGACGTCGGTCTCGACTATCTCAAACTCGGTCAACCGTCGCCGACGCTTTCCGGCGGCGAAGCCCAGCGCATCAAACTCGCCCGCGAACTCGGTAAACGTTCGACCGGCAAGACCGTCTATCTGCTCGATGAACCGACAACGGGTTTGCACTTCGCCGACGTCGAAAAACTGCTCGAAGTGTTGCACGGCTTTGCCGACGCCGGAAACACCGTCATCGTCGTCGAACATCATCTCGACGTGCTCAAAACCGCCGACTGGCTGATTGACCTCGGTCCCACGGGAGGGTCCGGCGGCGGTCAACTCGTCGCTGTCGGTACACCCGAAGATATCGCGGCGTGTGCTGAATCGTTCACCGGTCAGGCCTTGCGAGACGTCCTACCGGAGGAGTCGATCAAATCAGCAAAACGCAAGACGAAAGCGAAAAAGAGAAACGGCAATGGAACCCCCCTCGGCACGGCGTTTCCCGCGGCGATCGGGGCGACCGACTTCGCCGTCGATACGCAGAACCAGATCGTGATTCGCGGCGCTGCGCAGCACAACCTGCAGAACATCGATATGACGATTCCACGCGAGAAGATGTCGGTCTTTTGCGGACCGAGCGGTAGCGGAAAATCGTCGCTTGCGATGGATACGATCTACGCCGAAGGACAACGTCGCTATGTCGAATCGCTGTCGGCGTATGCCCGTCAGTTTCTCGGGCAGATGCCGAAGCCGCGCGTCGAGCACATTCACGGCCTCTCACCGGCGATCGCCATCGAGCAAAAAAATGTCGGCCACACGCCGCGTTCGACCGTCGGCACGGTGACCGAGATTTACGATTATCTCCGCATTCTGTTCTGTCGGCTGGGGCAACCCTATTGCCCCGACTGCGGAATCAAAGTGCAGACGCAAACGACCGACGAAGTTATCGATCGCGTGATGGAGTTCCCCGATGAAACGCGATTGCTCATTCTTGCCCCGCAAGAAATTCGTGTCGGTCAATCGTACGACAAACTGTGGGACGTCATCCGTCAGCGCGGATTTACGCGCATCCGCATCGACGGCACCACGCATCGCTTGGAGGAAGTCCCACAGATCGACCGTCGACGAAAACATCAGGTGGAAGTCGTCGTCGACCGCGTTGTGATTTCGGCCAAAGCCCGTTCTCGCATCGCCGATTCGATCGAGCAGGCGCTCGATCTGGGTCAAGGATTTCTCCGCGTCGCCGTCGTCGATAACGATCTCGAAGAGACCGACTGGAAGACGGAACATTTCAGTCTGCATCATGCGTGTCAGCAATGCGGACAAAGTTTCGAAGAACTCACGCCGCATAATTTTTCGTTCAACGGTCCGCTCGGCTGGTGTCCGAGTTGCGAAGGCTTGGGAACGACGCAAGGGACCGATCTCTCGACGTTGGTGACCGACCCGACGCGCACGCTGCTCGATGGAGCCGTCTCGGCGTGGCCTGATCCGGCGACGAATTCGCTATTCCGCGATATGCTCGAAGCGGTTGCCAAGCAATGTCACCTTCCGCTCGATGTGCCATTCTCGCAGTTGGAACCGTATCAACAACGGATTGTGCTTTATGGTACCGGTGAGCGCTGGTTGTCGTCGACGACGCATCCGGGCCTGCAATTTCAGTACAAAGGATTGTACCCCGCGCTCGAAGATGCGGCTCGCGTGTCACATGCCTATCGGCAAAAACTGATCGATCTCGTCGGTGAAGTTCCCTGTCCTGCCTGCCAGGGAAGCCGCATTCGCCCCGAACCGGCAGCAGTCCGCTTGCATGGTAAAACACTACAGCAACTCAGCGGTTTGCCATTGTCCGATGCGTTGGCGTTTTTGAAACAGATCAAGTTCACCGCGCGCGAAAAGAAAATCGCCGGTGACTTGCTCACCGAAGTGATCGGCCGGTTGTCGTTTCTTGTCGAGGTCGGTTTGCATTACCTCACACTCAATCGCCCGATGCCGACACTCTCGGGGGGAGAGAGTCAGCGCATTCGTCTCGCGGGACAAATCGGCCGTGCCCTCACCGGCGTGTTGTATGTGCTCGATGAACCGACGATCGGATTGCATCCCCGCGACAATCGCCGGTTGTTGCAGGCATTGCATCGCCTGCGCGATCTCGGCAATACGCTTGTCCTTGTGGAACACGATCGCGAAGTATTGCAGGCATCGGATCGTCTGTACGACTTCGGCCCCGGTGCCGGACGCTTCGGCGGCACACTGACGGCAGAAGGATCGCCCGCCGAACTCCGTCGAAAGAAAGCATCGCTGACCGGTTCTTATCTTTCCGGCAAACAGGCAATACCGATTCCGAAAAATCGCCGCATGACGTCTGCCGACGACAATCCCCCCGGCGGAGGCTGGCTCGAACTCATCGGAGCCCGTCAGCACAATCTTCGCGACGTCCATTTGAAATTGCCGTTGGGAACGCTGGTCTGCATCACCGGCGTGTCGGGTTCCGGAAAGAGTACGCTGATCGAGAGTACTCTCGCGCGAGCCGTCGCGAGAAAACTCAATCGCTCGGGCGATCAACCCGGCCCGTTCGATGAACTCAAAGGGATCGAACACGTTAATAAACTGATCATCGTCGATCAGACGCCGCTGGGAAACACCCCCGCTTCGAACCCGGCGACATATACTGGTGTGTTCGATCTCATCCGCGAATTGTTCGCGCGATTGCCCGATGCGAAAGTTCGCGGGTATCGTCCTGCACGATTCAGTTTCAATCGTGCCGGCGGACGTTGCGACGATTGTGAAGGAAACGGTCAGAAAAAGATCGAAATGCATTTTCTTCCCGATGTCTGGGTCGAATGCGAAACATGCAAGGGAAGCCGATACAACGCCGAGACGTTGACGGTGCAATACAAAGGAAAATCGATCGCCGACGTGCTCAATATGTCGATCGGACAGGCGCGGGAACTGTTCGACAACATTCCGAAAATTCGTGTGATTCTCGAAGTTCTCTGCGGCATCGGCCTCGACTATCTCACGCTCGGACAATCCGCACCGACGCTTTCCGGCGGCGAAGCCCAGCGCGTCAAACTTGCGGCTGAACTGGCCCGACCGCAAACCGGTAAAACGTTATATCTACTCGACGAACCGACAACCGGACTGCACTTCGACGATATCGACAAACTCCTCAAAGTGCTGCACGGCCTCGTCGATCTCGGTAACACGGTTGTCGTCATCGAGCACAACCTCGACGTCATCAAGACCGCCGACTGGATTGTCGACGTCGGCCCCGAAGCGGGTGCCGAGGGTGGCCGCATCGTCGGCGAGGGAACACCCGAAGAAATCGTCGCGAATCACGCCCCGTCAACACAATCGAAAAAGCGAACGAAGAACTCGGCGGAGCAAACGTCAGCCACCGCCGAGATGCTCGCCCCCGTTCTCGAAGAAGGAGACCGAGCTGAGCGAACCATTATTGCCACCGAAGAAATTCGCGAGAAAAAAGAGGGAGATCTCGACCTCACTGACGTCGGCAAGGGGGCGCTGATGCCCTGGCAGCGCGACGGTCGACATTGGCATCTCGTCGAACATATGTCTCATCAGGGAGCACCATGTCAGTGGGAGGCGAAGGCCCTCGAAGACGTCGTCGATCGCATCGAACAAAACTCGGCCTTCGCGTCAACGAACTGGAACGACCGGGGCGTCGTCGAAATCACAGGCACGTCGCGTACGAAGGATTGGTTTCTGCACGCTCTCACCGGCGACGAGTGGATGCTCACGCTCAAATTTCGCGTCAAACGGCAGACGTTCAACGAAGAGGAACTCCGTCAGAAACTACATTTGAAGCCATGGGACGATCTCGATGAAATTCCGATCTACGGTCGCGTGCCGCGTGTGCGTGTCAAGAATCTCAAAGGCCCCTGGCAAGAAGTGACGCTCGCCGTGCATTGGTTTAACGAGATCGAGACACCTGAATTTCACGAGTTTCTTGAACAGGCGATGAAGTCGTTTCTCGGCATGGTGAATCAGGCGAAATTGAACCCTGACGATTTGACTCCCTGGAAAATCCTGGGGCGGAAATGGCATGTCTCGCGAAAGGGATTTCCGTCACAAAAACTCGTCACCTGGGATGTACAGGTTCTCGAAAAACTGTTCGATCTGCTGATCGAAGTCTCTCCGGATGCCGCTATCGACTGGACCGGCAAGCAAAACGTGACGTTCGGTGTCGCGGGCGCAAGCGACCCGTGGGCCGTCGTCGTCACCAAACGGCGCGAGGGAATCGATCTGCAACTTTTCAGTGCGCCGGGTGACTTTGCTTTGGGACGCATCGCCGAATTTGGGATCGAACGCGATGTCACGATGCATCGCTCGGGACAAGAAATGATTAAGATACGTTTTGATGACATCGCACAGATCAACGGCAAACTCAAGAGTTTTCTCAACGAACACGCATCCGGGCGACAGGCGATGCAGAAGAACAAGTGAGGTTTTTGTCCACAGATTTTCGCAGATAAACGCAGATGTGCAGTCGTCATGCCAAAGAGGCATGGCCACAACCCCAGAAAAGAAAGAAAAGTAAAATCAGGCTTGATTTTGCCCTTCCCATTATTTGCGTGTCTGTTCCTGACTTCATCTTTGCCTTTTCATCTGCGGCAATCTGCGAACATCTGCGAACATCTGCGGACAGTCTTTCTTTGGAATGTGAATCAACATGAACCAGAACACTTCGATCCCGCGCAGTCACGAACTTCTTTCTCGGGGGAACAGTCGGTTACTCGTCATCGACGTACAAACCAAGCTGTTACCGCATATTCACGATTCGTCGGAGGTCATCGAGCGTTGCCGGCAACTTGTTCTCGGGGCGAAGACGCTCGGCGTGCCGACAGGGGCGACAGAACAATATCCGAAGGGGTTGGGACCGACCGTGACAGAACTTGCGCCGCATCTGCCGTCGCCGATCGAGAAACTGACTTTCAGCGCGATGCCGGTGCTCGACTGGAATATCTCGAATGACGCCGATCGTTATCAGGTTGTCATCTGCGGCGTCGAAGCCCATGTTTGTGTTCTGCAGACGGCGTTCGATTTGATAGCGAGCGGCTTTCGCGTTTATCTCCCGGTGGATGCCGTCGGCAGCCGACATCAACGCGACCGCGACACCGCCGTCGAACGCCTCTCCGCCGCCGGGGCCACCATTTGCACGACCGAGTCGGTGTTATTCGAATGGTGCGAAACCGCCGCGGCGGTCGAATTCAAGGCGATCAGTCAACTTGTCACCGGTCGATGAAGACCAGAAGTTCCCTCTTTCGGAGGTAAAGGAACACGAAGTAAAATGGCCGCAAAAAAGCGCAAAAGGGCGCAAAACAAAGACAGACTTTCGATTTGAATTCGTCAACTTGTACTTGTATTGCGTTACTCCTTTTTGCGACTTTTGCGTTTTATGCGGCCAATTCGACTATTCCCTTCGATGCCGCCAATCGGTTAACGATTTCTTCGGCGTTTCTCTGTGTCTTGGTGTTGAATTCTTATAAAATACACCGATTCGAAATGATCCCTCATGCATGTCAAAAGGACATCACAATGACCGCCGTTTCCACGCCCTCTCGAATTGATCCGCCGCGCCGTATTTTGATGGGGCCGGGGCCGAGTGAAATTCCTTCACAGATTCTGGCGGCGCTCGCCGCGCCGACGGTGGGGCATCTCGATCCGTATTTTCTCAAAATCATGGACGAAATGCAGACGATGCTGCGCTCGGTCTTCATGACGCACAACCAGTTGACGCTCGCCGTCAGCGGCACCGGCAGCGCGGGGATGGAAACCTGCGTCGTCAACCTCATCGAACCGGGCGATAAGATGCTCGTCTGTGTCAACGGCGTCTTCGGCGGACGGATGGCCGACGTCGCCGGTCGCGTCGGGGCCGAAGTCACCACGATCGAACGGCCGTTCGGCGAGGTCTTTTCACCCGAAGAGATCGAAGCGGCAATCAAAAAATCGCGGCCCGAGGTCGTCGGCATCGTTCATGCAGAAACATCGACCGGCGCCTGGCAGCCGATCGAAGAGATATCGAAGATCGTACACGCCCACGGAGCATTGTTACTGGTCGACTGCGTGACGTCGCTCGGCGGCGTTCCGGTGCTCATCGACGACTGGGAAATCGATGCGGCGTACAGCGGGACGCAAAAATGTTTGAGTTGTCCGCCAGGTTTGTCGCCGGTGACGTTCAGCCCGAGAGCCATTGATGTTATCGACCGCCGTAAGACAAAGGTGTCGAGCTGGTATCTGGACATGAACCTCGTGAAGAACTACTGGGGGAGCGACCGGACGTATCACCACACCGCTCCCATCAATATGAACTACGCCCTGCATGAAGCATTGCGTTTGGCATTAGTCGAAGGCCTCCCCGCACGACATGACCGACATCTACGCAATCATCTCGCCCTCAAAGCGGGCGTCAAAGCGATGGGGCTCGATTATTCGGTGAAAGAGCCGCATCAGTTGCCGATGCTCAATTCGGTGACGATCCCCGCAGGGGTCGACGATGCGGCGGTCCGCAAGCAATTGTTAAATCAATTCGGCATCGAAATCGGCGGGGGATTAGGCCCGCTGAAAGGAAAGACTTGGCGCATCGGCCTGATGGGAGAAGCGAGCAGTGAACGAAACGTGCTCCTCTTCCTCGCCGCACTCGAGCGGTGCCTGCTGGATCAGAATTTCAAAGTAAGCCCCGGTGCCGGCGTCGCAGCGGCGAACGGCCAGTATCGAGGATAGGGTGGGGAACCTCGGCGAGATCGTATGAGCGGGTTTTTGTCTTGGGCATTTGTCAGACTTGTGTGATCTCGGCGCTTTTTTCGCACTCCGGTGCGATGAGTCGAATACAGAGTCGGGTTTTAAGTACCGCGAACAACGACAGAATTAAATAAAGCACTGATCGCACGAGATGTGAAAGCGGGCCCGGAGCGTCAATGAGATAATCACTCGGATAATAACCCTGATAAACTTTTTTGAGAATATCCCACCCGTTTGCCACGACATCTCCGAACGAGATGACGGCAAAGCATAAAAAGACAACCTTTATCAACACGTAAAGTGCGTCATAGGGCTTCATGATGGATTTTCTCGAAAAAGAGGTCCAAGAATGTGCCGCCCCTTCAGGGCTCCCGTCTAGCTATCGCATACCCAGGGCGACGCTTACGCTCTGCCCTGGGCTAGTTTGTGGGTGCCCCTTCGGGGCGGAAGAAACCTCACGCCCCCTTCGGCGTCCCCCAGTGCTCGCGGTATTCCCGCGTCACCAACTTGTTTGCTTCGTCGTCACCCAGAAACTGCTCGGTCTGCGGATCGAACTTCAGAGCCCGGCCGACTCTCACGGCAATGTTACCGAGATGACAGAGCGATGTGCTCAGGTGGCCGATCTCGATTTCGGCGTTGGGGGTGCCTCCGTTGCGGATGCAGTCGATGAAGTTCGTCACGTGGGCGGCATCGTCCTGGCCGCGCAGCGGGACGTCGACATCGATGCGGGCGTTCCGTTCGCCGAGCACTTGTAATTTCCCGCGACGGCTGGTGAAGAGCTGTCCTTTGGTGCCGTAGTATTCGACGCCGCTGTCGCAATTCTGCGGATAGTTCGTCGACCAGAGGCGTTGTTCGTAGATCAGCATTTTACGGCTGCCGGGTTTGCCGTCGCCGGGGTACTCGAACGTCACCTGCTGCGTATCGGGGAATTCCTGATCGTCGTCGAAGGCGTACTTGCCGCCGAGGGCCACGATGTTGGTAGGATGCGTGTCGACGCCGAGTCCCCACATGGCGTAATCGATATCGTGTACGCCGTCGTTGCCGAAGTCTCCGCAGCCGAAATGGTAGAACCAGTTCCACGTGCTGTGATGGCAGTTTGGTTGAAACGGTTTCATCGTCGCCGGTCCGACCCACAGATCGTAGTCGAACCCCGATGGCGGATCGGTCGGTTGGGCATGTCCGATCGAACCGCGACGTTGAATGTTCCACGTCTTCGCGGCGTAGACGTCGCCGATGATTCCTTCTTTCAGCATCTGTACCGCCAGTTGCGTCGTCGACGTCGAACGGGACTGCGTTCCATGCTGCACAACGCGATTGTTTCGACGAGCGGAATCGACGAGCAGTCGCCCTTCGCGGATGTTGTGCGAACAGGGCTTTTCAACGTAAACATGTTTGCCGGCGTCACACGCAAGAATCGATGCCGGGGCGTGCCAGTGGTTAGGTGTCGCCACGAGCACGGCGTCGAGCTTCTGATCGTCGAGAACCGTTCGCAGATCCGACACTGCGTGATCGGCGGGAATATCGAACGTCTCTGCGGCGGCCGCGAGACGACGGGTATCGGCGTCGCAAACCCAGGCGATTTCGACGCCGGGATTACTGACAAAGAGTTTGGCATCGTGCGTGCCACGTCCGCCACAGCCAATGAGGGCAATACGAAGGCGATCGTTGGCACCGGCGGCACGCGCCGATGCAACGGCCCACTGACCGATTGCACCGGCAGCGAGACCCGTGGGAACATGATGCAAAAAATCGCGGCGATTGAGATCCGACATGAGCCTGCTCCTTATCTCGATGGGGAGAGTGTGTTCGCGTTTATTATGATTCGACTCTCGCCCAAGAGCAATGGCGATCAACTAGCCGAGGGTCGATGAGGTGCCTCCGTTAAATGGTGGTCCCCTCCGTTATGCATTTGTAGCTGGCCTCTGCGAGGCCGGATCGAGGTCGAAGACCTCGGCTGAGAAGTCCTCTTATCGCTGCGCGACCGGGACACAAAGCTGTCCCGGCCACCCAAAAGACCTCCACCATTTAACGGATGCACCCGGGGATCGATGATTCCTCACAAGACGTCTGGGCGACTTCTAGTAACATCACTCGTAAGTCATGCCCGAACCGCGTGAATGAGAATGTCCGATCGGCGTGATCGCGGGCTTTCTCTGAACGACATTGGCATTCATACGGATCGACAATCGTGTGCAGCGCTGCGGTGAATTCGTCGAGATCACGACACAGAAAGCCGGTTCCCTCGACGATTTGTTCATTGAACCCGCCGCGCATCGACGATCGGAAGACAACCGGCACGCATTGCCTCGGCGGCGGTGCGCCCGAAGGATTCGGTCAATGTCGGATGGTGATAGAGCAGGGCATCCCAATTCCACAGATGCCGACGTTGTTTCCAGCAGGGGGCGAAGAACTGCGTTCGGCCGCGACAGGCCGTGTGAAGTTCAGACTGTAACGACGCAGGACAACCGACGAATTCCCACTTTATGTCTGCGAAGTCATCGCTCAGTCGTCGATAAAAACCTGTCAGTGTGCGCGGCCATTTACGGAGCTGAGGCGTACAGAGTCGGCCGATGATGAGTTGTGTTCGTTGCTCGCGATCGACGTCATTCAATCGCAGAGGACGAGGAACGCCTTGCCAGACGACCGTTCCTCGGCTTTCACCACATTGTGCGGCGAGCCAGTGAGAACAATACCAGCGAACGTCTTCATCGCCGGGGGGACTCAACGAGTGGACGTAACGAATCGTCGGTACGCCGAGCGGGGCGTTCCATCGTGACGCCGGAGTATTGTGCAGAATGACGACGTCGGCATTGCAGTCGGCAACGGCGGCACCCGTGACATGGCTCCATTCGTAGAGTCGGCAATGAGCGAATGCCGTTCGCGTTTCGTCGGAGATCTTCGAGAGAAAGGCGATGTGATGCTCGCACATCGGCAGACTGCGCGTGATCGACCAGGCACACGCCGCCGTCCCGCCGGTGATTTCACCGACATTGCAGACTTGCAGCAGCCGCAATTGTTCAGGGGGCGATTCGACCTGGTCAGGAGGTCGGTGTATCATCACGTCTCCATTTCGCGATGAAACGTCCCCGATCAGCTCGCCAGGCTTCTCCCCGTTGTGGCAGAGAGTGGGGGTCATGTGCGGTCCTATGTTCGAGGTGTTCGAGCGGCAGGTCGGGGAGAGCCAACAGAGTCGCGTGCTCTTGCCGGTTCTTCATCAATCGCATTTGTAAGTCGGTATCTGACCAGTAGGTGGTGAGTTGCGAATCAAAACCGCCGTGCTGTTCCAGAGTGGAGCGTCCGATCGCAAAACACCACCCTTCGAGTACATGACGTATCGGGAGTTTCTCGAGCACCGCACGAGGTAAAAAATCCTCACGCCGCATGCGGAGTCCGGTCATCTGCACACAACCCGTGATGAGGGGAAACAACAATCGGTCGACCCATGCTCCAAAAGAGAGCGTGTCGTTGTTGAGAAAGACAATCCATCGCGTCTTGGCCTCCTGCCAGCCGACGTTCCATGCCGCCGTGACGCCACGGTGAGGTTGACGCAACAGTGTGACGTGCGGGAGTCGTTCGATGTGAGACAACATCGACTCATCCGGCGAACCGTCGTCGACGGCGATCACCGGCCATCGCTTCGTATCACATTCCCGCAGCGTTCTTATGCACGATAAGGTAAGGTCATGATGCCGATATTGCGGTATTACAATCGTCGCCGGCATCGAGTCGCTTTCCAGATCGGTTGGAGCGTAAACGTGCTTCACATCGAACCATTTCGTGATGTCATCCCTCCTCACAAATCGTCTCCGGCACGTCATGCATACGTTCCAGAGCGCGGACCAGTCGCGGTATGGAATGCGATGCCGGTTTCTCTGGTCCGATATGGCGTTCGACGACGATTTCACACTCGTCATCGAAACGACCAGGTTCGCCTGTTGGCGATGTCTTACCCGTGGGTGGGATCCGACGGTACGGCAAAATGTCTTCTATGGGGCCGTACCGCGTGAGCACAGGTGTCTCGACGTGTTGATATCTTCCGCGCAGCGATGCCGGAGCGACCGTTCCGATATCGGCCTCGATCTCTCGCAAGAGTTTCCGGAGCGGTTGATAAGCGAAGTAATCGTTCAATCGGCTGTGCGGCGTGACGGAAACGATCTTCAGACCTGCTGTCGCCATCGACCGGCGACTTAACCGCAACGCCTGAACGATCCGCAGGTAGTGCTCGTCGGTGCGCATCGCCGCGCGAATCGTTTTGCGCTCGTCGAAGTGATAATGCGGACCGGCGACGCATCGATCGAGTGCATCCGTCGTCAGGCCGGCACGTTCGCAGTGGTGCACGAAATCGCGCAGGCGGCCAAAGGGTGAGAATTTTACTCCGTAAGTGGAAGCAAGCCGAATCTGCTCGCGCGAAGGTTGCACGCGCATGTCGCACCCGGCGAGCAGGAGTTTGCGGAATCCCAGTCGATAGAGAATCTCGATCGCCTGCACAAACGAGTCGGCCCAGTCGACAATCTTCGAGTGACCGGGGTCGAGAAAATCCGCAAATCCTCGACCGACGTCCCGGTCAAAAAAGGTGATGTTCGGGGCTTCACAGACTTTGAATGTCGTTTCGGGGATGAAATCACCGGCTCGTCGGCGTGGGACGAATTTCATGATGCCCGGGTCGAGATAGATCGACTGCAAAAACCGCGAGGAGGGGTCGTACGCCGTCCAGAAGTTCGGTCGAATGAGTCCGACACCGGAAAGATTGATTCCCATTTTGGGGATCGGCGATTTTCTGATGTCATCGACAGGAAGTGACGCCAGCGACGGCCCGCCGCCGATAATCCAGCACGACGACGGGATCGGTCCCGCATAGGTTCCTTCGAGAGCGACCGGCGAGACGGTCTGGTCGGTGGCGATCCGTTGGAATATCGGAAGCATGATGTGCCTTTGTGTTGCGGATGTGAATCGTAAGAAATTGAGGGGGAGGGTGGGAGAGGGGGGGAGTGGGAGTGAAATGCACAGCGGCACATGATTTTTCTCCCTCTCCCTCTCTCCCCTTCTCCCCCTCTCCCCCTCCTTCTTCCTACAGCGAGCCGTCGTGTACGATGTGCGAGAACGATTGTTCCGCAGGGTTCGGGTTACCGGTAAACAGAATTGACGTGACCGGACAGACCTCGAGCGGGTAACGAAACTTCGTCGACGATTCACCGTTACTCGCCGATAATTGCCATCGCTGTTGCGTACATTGAAAGGTGAACCACCACCCTTCTCCCGCACTCGGCATCGGCAACGTCGAGGTCGACAGCCACGCCCCTGCGGCGGAATCATAGACAAGCGAAACCTCTTCGCCGGTCGGTTGATAACGCAAATACAATTCGGCAGGTACAAGACTGCAACAGGGCGTATCGACGAAATCACCGCTTGAGAATTCTTCGCCCGGCTCATCCGAATTCGATACGAGTTCGCCCCCTTCACCCGCAGCCGGTATCAACGGCAACTCCCAACGGGACGAGGCCGACGAGACGGTCCATACGTCGCGCGGATCGGCCGGTCCGAGTTCGAGTTGAAACACCGGCACATGATCGAATAACACGCGGACGCGATCAATTGCCGAGCGAACAAGCAGACTGCCGTCTTGGGCCAGAACTTCAACACGCCCTTCCCACGGCTTGAGCAACGCGATATCGCCGCGAACCGATATTCGATAGCGCGAACTCGGCTCGGCGTAGATGCGGAAGAACCCCTCGATGAATTCCCGGGCATCGGTCTGAGAGCGAATCCAGGGAACATGCAGCTGCAAGCGGCGGTCGCCGTACATCCCTCGGCTGGAGGGCTCGATATAATTCCCTTGCCAGCGATGTGCGTTTCGCGTACCGACGGCGTCATCGAGCGGCGGACCGTAGATGTAGTCGCCGACAAGTAATACCCGATTGAAAATCAGTTCGCGATCTTGAAATTCTGTGAGCGATAATACGTCGACCGCTTCGCGATAACTTGCCATAAGTGCCGAACGCGGTCGGAGGAAGAAGAACTCTCCCTGTTCATCAACTCCCCACGATGCGTTGTTGCTGCGATATGCGAGTTCCTGCACGATCGACCATGCCGAGTCTTCGCCGCGAAATTTGATGCTGTCGATCGCCGCTGCGTGTAACGCTGCTTCGATAAGTTCGGCGTCCCATTGAATGTGCGTTTGCGGGACAACGTATTGTGCCAGCAACAGCGAAACGAGCTCGTGTGCATCGTTCAACGAATCGATTGTCTCGTCGGAATAATCGGGATCGAACGAGAAGACATCGGTTCGCCCGTATCGATGCGGCGGCGTGCCATCCGCAGCCGCTCGGCTGAATCCCCCCGGAAAGACATCACGCAGTTCGGTACTCATTCCCTGCAACGCAAACGAAATCCCGGCCGGGCTGTGTGCCTGCCGACGATCGACTCGACCGAGATACCATCGTTCGCCCGTATCGTATTCGAAGGCGAGCCAGTCGCCCAACGCGACGGAGTGGCGTTCTACGAATGCATCATGCAGTGACAATTCACCGCGTCCGCAACCTCCCTGACGTAATAGCTCGAACCAGCATCCGGCAATGGCACGATCAGAAAGGTGATCGATTTCCGTCGTCGCATCCGCCGCATAATGAATGATACGTCGGGTGAAGGCCATGCGGGAACTCCCGTGTTGACTGAGTTCGTACTCGTGAAAATGAAAAAGTTTGCCGCGATGCGAAGGGGCTGTGCTGCAGTTCGCTATCTTGTCTCTTGATCTTTCACGCTTCATCCGCCGTGGCGTACAACACGGGATCTTCTGCATGAATGACAAGCGAGTAACCGAAGAGATGCACATCAGAGAGGTCGTATGCGAAACGTATTGTCGAACAGTGCTGAAACCGGCGATATGTCTCTGTCAATTCATCGTAATAGATATACAACGAATACTTTTGGAGTTCGTCTCCCACATGCAGCGCCGTACGTAACTCTTCGAGAGCGGCGAACATTTCCTCTTCGGACGCCGTCAGTTCACCCGCTCTCGTGCCGAATTGGCCCGTCAGCGTGATTTCAACGCCGTTTTGCGAATGCCCTGCGAGCTGATCCCCCGCTTTGAGCGGCACCTTGAATCGCTGAACGTCCCAGACATCTTCGATGACGAGCTTCGTCACCGGACGCGGCAGTTCGTACCGTTCGCCGGCGAGTGAAACAGCGGGTTGAAAAATGAACGACATGTGCTTCTTCTCGCTCCCTCATATTTTCTTGTTCTCAGGTTTCGCTTCACCGAGAACACATTGTCGATTATGGTGTCCGAAACACCGTCGGCCTCGGTTCGAAGTCGAATCCTTTGAATACGATCTCGTTACGGTCGGGTGATTCGCGGAGCGTCAACGTGTCTTTGTAGACCTTGCCGAAGACGATCGATTCCGACGCTTCGCCTGCCGGATCGTGGATCGTGAATTCGAAGAGAAGCGTCTCCTGTTCTCCGTCGGCGGATGTGCTGACGACGCCGAGTCCCGACAGAAAATTCAGCAACTCGTACAACTGCAGCGCATCGGCGACGTCGTCTGATCTCCCGATAAGTTGTGTCCAATAGGCGGAAAAAGAGAGTTCGACAGGTTCTTCATCTCCTCGGCGAAGATGTCCCCGATGAATCGAGCCGCGATCTCTGACGAGAACGGTCTGCGTTCGTTCGGTCCACGAAAGATCCCCCTTGTCGAAATGGATCGTCAGCGCGATCGGATCGGGGGATGAGCCATCTTGAATGACCAGCGTTCCGTGGCGAAGATTGCGAATGATATTGGTCGTCGTCACGCTGAAACCTCCTGCACGATGCCCTTGACGGTGATCGTCACCCGTTGCAGATCAACGCCATGGACTTCGCGGTCGTGCCGCGTGTGATTCTGCACATGCCCATCGAGCATTTGCGCATAGCCCAGCAGCAGTTCCGTACTGTCTGGTGCGTAAAGCGGAATCGTCGTTTGTGTGAAGATGGCGAGTGTCGTATTGGCGAGCCTGTTGATCCGAGAGAAATCTGTCGATCGGCGGACGAAAAGATTCACCTTCAACACGATGTCGCCGCGCGGTGGACTCGAATCGCGACCGATACACCGCGAGAATTCATTCAGTTCGAGATCGACCCATTCGGCGAGATTCTGAGTATCAATGACGATGCCCGGATAGGCCGTAACGACATCGTGTGGAAAGTTCAGTTCCCAGTAATCGAACAGATTACCGATGAGGGTGGTAAGGTCGAGGGTTGAGGTCATGGTTTACGGTCTTAAGGTAAGAGCGGTTGATGCAGCATTGGCGAAGCGGAGCTTCGAAGACTTGCGTCCCCAAGCGGAGCTTGGGAACGAGGTGATTGCCGAAACAGAATTGGGAAACGAAGCCTGATATTTCAACACCGTCGGCAGATCAGTTCGCAATACGGTTCCTTCTCGCGGCGATGGAATGACACCAACCGATATTCGTGACCGTCGAAGAGGACGCGGCTGGTTGTGGTTTCGGCAGGAAGTTCTTCGGGTTTGATCCAGACGACGAGTTCCGTTCCGAGGGCCTGTCCCGCTGTTGATTTCAGCACGTTCGATTTTCCCTGGCCGATGATCGCCGTCAGTTCGGTGTCGGTGAATTCTTCAGTTGTCTGCTGCGTCAGCGGGTCGAATGTGGTTGCCACTTCACGAAAGACGATCGAGACACCCCAATCGGCAAAGCACTGATCGCGGTCGTCATTCATGAGTTCTTGTGGCAGAGACATAATTCAGCATTCCTCTCGCGTGATGGTTGACAGGTGGGTCGAAAGGACGGAACAACCCGGAGAAAGGGGTGTAAATGTACTCGGTGTTTCTTTTGGTTCTTGCCTTCCAGCTCGTGGTCACACTGATTTCTTCACAGCGCTCGTTCGAGAAGATGGCTGAATACGGCACCAACGAGAAACGTCAGAATCGCCAGGATCGGGGTCAATTTGTGTTGCCAGCGTTCAATAAACCGCAAGCGGGTTTCATGATCGTCCCCTCGTTGCAAGGCGGAGGCGATCGAAACGCGCAGGTTTTCGAGATGCACGTTGATCGACTGTAACGATTCTTGAATTCGCTCGAGACGTTCTTCGAGAAGGCTCATGCCGAACCTCCGTCGTCGTACTGCGAGATCTGCCAGCCTGGCTGCGATTGCAGGAGACGTTCATAATGATGTCGGGCAGCGATCAATGCCTGCAAATTCGCTCCCCGGTCGGAACTTCCCGCCACATGCCCCGGGAGCGAATATTTCAGTGCAGCGAGCTTGCCGTCGCGCAGCAGATTCATGATGTCGAGATCGATCTGCGCGAGAATGGCAACGATCTGAGTTTCGGAGATCGGCGATCCGGAGAGGGAATCCAGCGAAGTCAGTTCAGGCATGGCGCGGCTCCAGCAATCGGTTTTGGTCAATCGTCATGTTCACGCTCTTTGTCGAACGTATCATCAAGCAGGGGGACGATCTCCTGCATCACCGCCGGGGGGACGAACCAGCCTTCGGCGGGTGCGGGGTCCCCCTTTTTTAGTGGAATGACCGCGCGATCGCCGGGAATGTATTCGACCCGCTCACGGGGGTGGACGCAGCCGGCCGCTCCGCCCACGCAACAACCAGCGATTAAGGCGGTCAGCATGATTCTGATTCGGCTTCGCCGCGGCGGACTGCAGTTCCTCGACGCGTTCCATTTTTGCGGTATGGTCACGATGGTTCTCCCGACGATTGAGCCAGGCAAAGACCTGTCCTATCGCGAAGACGACGGAGGCGACGAACGATTGAATGAGCAGTGCGATCTTCATTGATTGTCTGCCACGTACTTGCGAAAGGCGTTGACGGCGATCGAACCGAGTCCGGCGATGGTCGCACCGAGCATCGTGCTCTGATCGAGATGCGGCAGCACCTGTGTGCTGAGATAAGCGACAATTCCCCCCGCCGCCGCAAGCAACGCCCCGCGCGTGATCGAGGCGAGGTCGGTGCTGTTGAGTGTAAAGCGCGGGGAACCGGGGTTTGAGAGGGGCATGGTTTGCTCCGTGGTTGTAGAGAGGGGGAGAGTGGGGGTGAAGACAAGAAGGTAAAAAGATTCTTAGAACTGGTTTCATAACCCGGTTGGCGACCGAATAGACGTTCTAATGATCCTGAAATACTCGAAGTCCAGAGGGTTATGAAACAGCTTGTAGTCTCTCTCTCCCCCTCTGGTTCATTGGCAATAAGGAGTTGATTCTAAAAAAGGGGTCGATCGCCTCCGTGCGATTCGTGATGAAGAATCACGAGCAACATCCTGTCGCCGACCCTGGGATGGGGCTTTGGTTTATCGAATGTCGGGAGAGGCTTATGCCTCCTGCTCGCTGTCAGGCGCCGTCGACTTTGGTGACGCAGAGCGTATCGACTGCCGAGATCCCACCGAAGTATCTCACCTTCACACGAAGGACAACGTCACGATCGAAGGCCGCTTCGCTGTCCGACTTCTGCAGGAACGTCTGCACCGGCCAGATTTCGGTCCAGACGAACTGGCGGCGGAAGTCGCCGAGATACCAGTCGTTCGCCGCCTGGCCACCCTGTTCGTCGATGAACGGCGAACTGAGCACTTTCACAATTCCCTGCACGGGATTAGCAAACCGCGTTTCACGACTGTCGGCCGTTATCGAGACTTCCGTCGAATGAATGACGCTGTGACCGGTCCCGCGCAATCGTTCGGGGACGAGCAGTTGTCGTACGGGCATCACGATCGGCCGACCGTCACCGTCGATGCGGTCGTCGACAACTTCGGTCGCGCGGTAATGCAACACCTGTTCGATGTCGGTCCAGTCGACCAGTGGGACTGCGGCAGCAAACGATGTCGAAGTGGTGTTCCCGGCTCCGATCCAGTTGCGATGCGAACCATCAGATTTGTATAGCGGGGTCCCGGTTCCATTCGGACGATACACAAATTTCCCGGTCGCGACATCGGCATCGGTGACCCCCCGGATGATCGTCCTCTCTCGCTCCTGACGCAGATAGTAGCCGAGCGCTTTCGCACGGCGATTGATTTCACCGGTCTGATCGAAGGCGATCAGTTCTTCCTGAATCGAAAGAATGCGGCCGCGCTTCGTCTCTGCGGTGGTGACGTACTTTTCTTCAAACGTCGATTCTTCGTACGGGTGTCCTTCGCTGACGTCGGTCGGACCGGCAAGGGCTTTGAATCCGGCAATGCGTTGGTTTCGCAATCGGCTCGGCATGATCGAGACGAGTTGATCGCCGATGAAACCGGAATCTTCTTCGTACCCTTCGATCACTTTGCGGCCGATCAGTTCGCCGGTGACGATTTGAAACAATGCCGTCGACACTCCGGGGTTCGACTCGCGGAGGGCGAGCGTCACCTGTTCGGCGGCGGGAGTGAAGTCGCGCAGCGATCTCAATTGCGGCAAAACACCGCAGGCATCGGCAAGTTCGTAATAACTGAAATCGTCGACCGCGAGTTTCCTTTCATTGAGCAGTCCACAGATCTTGTGATAGAACCCCTCGGCACCGAGAGATTCGATAAGTGTTTTGACGTTTTGTCCTTGCATGAGATCGCTTTCGTTTGAAGTGAGTGTGATGAGTTGGTCTTTTTCTCCCTCTCCCGCTGGGAGAGGGCCGGGGTGAGGGTGCTATTGATCTCGTTCTATTTCTGTCAAACGCGAACTTCGAACGACGTTGAAAGGCACCCTCATCCGGCCTGCGGCCACCTTCTCCCGGGAGGAGAAGGATTTGTTCTCGAAGCTCCGCTTCGCGACTAACCGACAGCGGCGTTGGCGTTCGCCGAGCCTGTGTAGAACGCCGATGCAAACGTGACGCGAAGACTCGTCGCTGTGGCGGCCTTGTATTCAGCGGCACGGGCGATGGCGAGCGTTCCGCTGGCGACCGCTTCGAGTTGCTGATTGAGTAGCACATTCTCTCCGCTGTCGGGCCCCAGTTCGTCGCCGACTTCGTACGTCCCCGCTGCGACCTGGAATTCGTAAATCGACAAGGGACTGACGTCGACCGAGATGTCTCCGGTTTCGCCGTCAGCCGAGGGTTGTTGCGCCACGCCGAGGAATTGAGTGGCGAACGCCGATTGTGTCGTGGCCAGATCGCTGGTCCATTCGAAGTCCGATGCCGGTTTGACGTCGTCACCGTCGAGGAAGACAAGGTCTCCCGCTTCGATCACGGTCTCGGCATCGACCCGTACTTTGATGAGATGGACTTGTCCGCTGCGAAAACGCAAACGATTGGGCATGGTTTTTGTCCTTGTATGAAATTGGGTTGAGGCCCGGCAGGGCCGTCACAACGAATGCCGGAAAACATGTTGCACCCCTGCCGGGGCTTGAAATCCTCATGACACCGATTTCCCGGGCTTCGCCCGGGGCTACATTGTGCTGGCCCTACTGGGCCGGAAAATCTGTGGGGAATAGCAATCTGTTCAACATCTAACAGCACGGGCGCAGGTTCTTGGTTCTACTCTTTCTCCCAAGGGGAATGGGATCATCCATAACCTGCCAATACCGATGTCGGTTGACGACGGAATGTTGACAGGATCGAGAGTTCGTCGTGCGAAGTCGTCGTGCGGAGCCGCTCGCGACTCGCCGGGAGCAGACGGCGGGTTTCTTCGATCAGACGAAGACGATCGACACAGAGTTGCCGGCGGGTCATCGCTTCGGAGGCATTCCTCAGCACTTGGCGAAAACATTCGGTGACGGCGAACTCGGGGAGGCCGGAATGCGCGAGCAGATGATCGATTTCCGCTTCCGGCGTTTTCAGGGAATTCCGGTCGGAGCCCGTCGTCTCTTGAGATTGATCCGGCGAACTCTCCAGCATTCGTAACAGGGCGGGCCAGTGACGCATCATATCTTCAAACGTCGCTTTCCACGAAGAGGGAATGTCGCAGGTGGATTCGGTCTCTATCGAATCGTCATTGTCATTCGCATCGTGTTGATTCTCACGCAGCGATGTCGTCGTCGCCGGGAAGACCACGGCGTCGACGCTGACGACATTCTGGATCTGTTCGACGACGTCCCCTTGTGAGTTTTTGCGGACGAGAACGATGTGGCTCATACCGACCCCTGGTGCATTGGCGCTCGCGAGGGCAAGAAACGTTCGCCCCGCCTCGGTATCGACGACCTGAATGTCGCCACGGATTCGCCCTTCGGCGAAGCGAGGTTCGACAATCGACCCGACCAAATCGCGCGTACTTCGTTCGAGGGGACGTGCGAGATTCGCCGCGTGGTCTAAAAAGACAGGTTTTCCGGCATAAAGCGAAACGGCGGTTCGGAGAGCCTGCTCGCTGTAACGGTAACCGTTCCGCGATTCGAGCCCGGCGAGTGCGACGTTGCGAATCAGTCGTGCCGTTTCATCGATGAGAACTTCCGGTGCATGCCAGTCGTTGATTCGTTCGGTCAGTTGCTGAGCCGGTGGCAGATCGTCGCAGGTGTTGAGTTCAGTCGTTGTCATGTTTCACTCCCTTCATAAGCTGGGGATGTGGTTGCGCGTGACGAGCCGGAAAATGGCATCATTTCGATATCGGGTGAGTGGTGCTTGCTCGACACGATGAGCGAAGCGGGACACAGGAGCGGGTGAAGTTCCGGTTCACCCTTCGCCGTTTAGTTCACTCTGCATCGCGGCGGGGTCGACGCCGTCGCGACGTGCGACTTCAGCACGGCTGAGAATGCGGGCCTCGACAAGCTTGACGTCGGCGAGACGTTCTTGCGGGCGATCGCGATTGACGACTTGTGGAAACGTCCATTTCATCTCGACCCGCTCGAAGAAGTCGTCGGGGAGCAGACGCATGGCAATCGCTTCCCGCATGGCCCATTCCCAGATCGCACCGAATTCAACGGCGAAGAATTCCTGTTCGCTTTGAAAGAGTTTGACCGCCGGTCCTTCGGCGACCAGCGTCGAGGAAAAATTGGCGTTGGCGGCATCCGAGGTCAGCATGAACTCCGGCAGCCCGAACCCCGCTGCCAGCGCTAACAGCAAAATGCGTCCCAGCGGCACGGCATCGCTGAAGTTCGTATCGGGCTGCAGGAATTTGAGATCGGTTCCCGAGGAGGTTGTCACGATCGTCCCCGGCTTGACTCGTTCTTTGCGAGAGACGCCGTCGGTCGAGCCGTCATTCGCCAGAGTGTCGGCATAAGCAGAGACCTGCGATGGTGCCCCTTGAACCTTTCGCCAGAGGACGATCGAAGCTTGCAGCTTGCGAGCCTGCAACTCTGTCGCGAGCCAGCCATCGTAAGTTCGGAGAGCGGCGATGATCGACGAAAAGACCGAGACGCCGCGCTGTTGATTCGAGTCGGCACCGATGCGGGTATGAAACATCAATTCGGCGGGAATGACTTCCCACAATTCGAGCGATGCAGGATCGCGTGAGAGATAGGCGAGGGGGGTTTCTTCGTCGAGTTCAAGCGTGCGGATTCCGTCGTGGTCGGGTTCCTCGCGCGTCGGGCCGATCTGTTCGGGATCGACGAAGCGGACGCACGGAGGCCAGGTCGGTTGCGGGAACTTGCGGAGAAAGCATTCGCCGTCACGCCATGTCCGTCGGGCGAATTCTCGATACGAAAAATGGCGATGGTTGTGCCGCAGGAAGAGGCCCCAGAGTCGTTCGGCGGTCCGACAGAGTTCTTGGGTACCGGGATCATCGCACCGCGATGTCAGGCCGAGTCGAAGTCCCGGCCCGGCGACGTAAATTTCGAGAAGGCGAAGCGCGTTACGGGCATACGGGTTTTCGGCGACAAGTTGTCGGGCATAGTGACGGAGTTCGTCCCGTTCGACCTGGGATACGCCGTTCGCGGCAGACGATGTCGAAGCCGTTCCGCCGAGCGGCCACCAGCGAGTCGATTCTTCGAGCGGGGGACGCCGACCGGTCGATTCGACCATGCCGAGCAGTTGTTCCTGCAATTTGCGTTGATAGCGAGCCCGCAAACGAACGGTGGCGAACGTGTCGCGCAGATAGGTCAGCATATGGTTCACTCCTCAATAGCAGGAGGAGTGGTTGCGCGACAGGGTCAATTGACGAACTACGCGCAGTATTTCGATGGCACGTTGCCGTTCGTCATTTGACCTTCGTCAATTCCCGTTCATGCTCCTTCAACGGCGTCTTGCGGAGGAGCGTCTGTGTCGGGTTCATCGTTCTCGTCGGAATCGGTCGCGGTAGCCACAAACGTACCGGGCTTAATTTGCGGGCCCTTTTTGTACTGATCGAGGATTTCTTTTAACTGGTCGCTATCCATCACTTCGGTTTCGATCAGCCGTGTGGCCATGTGTTCGAGAATCTCTCGGCGACTGGCGAGAATGTCGTGTACGCTCGCGGCGGCTTCGTCGATTATGCGCTTGATTTCGAGATCGATTTCGCGAATCGTATCTTCGCTATGCTGCTGTTCGGACGCGGCAACCGACGTTCCCAGAAACGGTGAGCGCGTTGTTTCGCTGTAATGGACGCGGCCCAGTTTCGGGCTCATACCAAAATCGGTGACCATACGGCGGGCGATGTCGGTGGCCCGCTGCAAGTCGTTTTGTGCACCGCTCGACGTTTCGTTAAAGACCTGCGCTTCGGCGGTGATGCCCCCGAGCAGAACGCAAATGCGGTTTTCGAGTTCCGACTGAGTGACAAGTTGCCGTTCGTCTTCGGGGCGTTGCAACATGTAACCGAGTGCGCCGAAACCTCGAGGAATGATCGAAATCTTATGCACGGGGTCGGTATTCGGCAGACTGCATGCTACGAGCGCGTGTCCGCATTCGTGATAAGCGACCCGCCGTTTTTCGTCTTCAGGAATAATGCGATTCTGTTTTTCAAGTCCGGCGACAACTCGCTCGATCCCTTCGTCGAACTCCTTCATCGTGACTTTCGATTTGTTTTTGCGGGCCGCCAAGAGGGCCGCTTCGTTGACCAGATTCGCGAGATCGGCACCGACAAACCCCGGCGTCAACTTGGCAATATGATGCAGATTGACGTTGCTGTCCATTTTGATTTTGGCGGCATGGACTTTGAGAATGGCAAACCGACCGTTGATATCGGGACGGTCGACAAGCACGTGACGGTCGAAGCGTCCGGGACGGAGCAGGGCGGGGTCGAGCGTTTCGGGACGGTTGGTCGCCCCCATCACGATCACGCTTTGATCGGAGCCGAAGCCGTCCATCTCGACCAGCAAAGCGTTGAGAGTTTGTTCGCGTTCGTCGTGTCCTCCCGGCATGCCGCTGCCGCGTACTTTGCCGAGGGCGTCGAGTTCGTCGATAAAGATGATCGCGGGAGAACGTTGCCCCGCCTGTTGAAACATGTCGCGTACACGGGCCGCCCCGACGCCGACGAACATCTCGACAAAGTCGGAACCCGACAGACTGTAAAACGGGACTCCCGCTTCCCCGGCAACGGCTTTGGCGAGCAGCGTTTTGCCGGTACCGGGAGGCCCGACCAGGAGAACGCCACGAGGAATGCGTCCCCCCAGCGCCTGGTACTTTCCGGGATTTTTCAAAAACTCGACGACTTCGCGGAGTTCTTCCACCGCCTCCTCGATGCCGGCCACGTCGTCAAACGTGATCCCCACCTCTTCTTGCGCGAAAAGTTTGCCGCGGCTGCGGCCAAATGACATCGCTGTCCCCGCGCCGCTGATACGGCGAAAGAGGAAGATCATAAACATCACGATGATCAGCGGAATGATCAACAGCGTCAGTAACCCTTGCCATTCCGAGGGGGCTTCTTCGTAGCCGTAGTTGATTCCCTTATCCTGTAGCTTTTGCTCGAGTTTACTCTGCTGGTCATCGGAGATGCCGACGGTTGGCACAAAGTACGTTTTGATGGCGGTGGCGGACTCGGTGGTCGTGCTGTTGGGAAGCGGTTTTGGCTGGTCCTGAAAACGGATTTCGGATTTGCCGATGTTGACCTCAAAAACATTGGTCTTATCGAAGCGCGGGTTATCTCCATTTAAACCGGTCAGGAATTCGCTGAATTTGACTTCCTTTCCGCGCTGCTGGTTATTCACCATCGAGAAGATCACCATTCCCACGACGAGAAAGACGATCATGTACCAGAACATGTTGTTCGGCGGCGTACGCTCGGGCTTTTTCGAATTCTGACCTTGCGGACGCGAAGGGGGGGGATCTCCCTCAGGGGCCTTGGGAGGTGGAACTTCGGGTTGTGACATGTCGGTCTTTACTGCGTTAGGTTTAGCGAATGCGGACGTTGCGGTATCGCTGCGAGCGGAGAAATTGACCAATTGACATAAAAATTGCAGACACTGTTTTCGAGTTGCTCTCGCCGACATCAAAGACGATTCTTCCGGCGATCTTGTGAAATCACAGTCTGCCAGAGGGAACTGTATGTCGTTCTCGACAAATGGTCAACTTCGATGCCTTATTTGAGGGGTGTGACCCGCACAATCAGGCCAAAATCCCATCGCAGATCCTCGGCGTGTGCATGCATTTCTCTGCATGACGACAAGGGTTACGTCAACACAAATGGGCCGTTCGACGGGAATCGAGTCGAAGTCAGTCGCCAAACGCCGAATCAAACGCTCGCCCGGATGGTGGAAAATCGACATTCTTGCAATACTGGCACGCCTCGCGCGCCCCATGTTCGCGGTCCATGCCGCTGTCTTCCCACTCGACCGACAACGGACCTGTATAATTCACGGCATTCAAAGCGCGAATGATTTCCTCGAAGCGGACACCCCCGCGGCCGACGCTGCGGAAATCCCAACCGCGGCGAGGATCACCGAACGGCAGATGGCTCGTCAGAATTCCTGTCTTTCCATTCAGCGTGGTTGATGCGTCTTTCATATGCACGTGATAAATCCGATTCGGAAAGGCCCGAATGAATTCCACGGGATCGACTCCCTGCCAGATCAGATGGCTGGGATCGAAATTGAAACCGAATTCTTCGCGTTGATCGAGAACCTGCAACGCCCGCTCCGCCGAATAGATATCGAAAGCGATTTCGGTCGGATGCACCTCGAGAGCGAACTTGACGCCGCAGTCCTGAAAGACGTCGAGAATCGGATTGAATCGCTCGGCGAGCAATTCGAAACCGGCATCGATCATCGAGCGGGGGGTCGGCGGAAAATCGTAAATGTACTGCCAGATGCTCGATCCCGTAAAACCGTTGACAACGCCGATGCCGAGTTTCTGTGCAGCGCGAGCCGTGTTTTTCATTTCTTCGATGGCACGCTGATTCACCCCTTCCGGCTTGCCGTCTCCCCAGACGTATTCGGGGAGAATCGCCTTGTGACGGGCGTCGATGGGATCAAGCACCGCCTGCCCGACGAGATGATTCGAAATCGCGAAAAGCTGCAGGTCGTATTTTTCGAGAAGTTCGCGTTTACGGGCGCAATAGGTGTCGTCGGAGAGGGCTTTATCGACTTCGAAATGATCGCCCCAGCAGGCGAGTTCGAGTCCGTCGTATCCGAAGTCGCGCGCTTTTTTGCAGATGTCTTCGAGAGTCAAGTCAGCCCACTGGCCGGTAAAAAGTGTGACGGGACGAACCATTGCGAATGCCCTTTCCATCGAGATGTGTATGCACAGAGAGGTCGTGACGAACATTCTTCAACGACAAGCCGTTTCATAACCTTCTGGGCGCTGGGTGTTTCAGGGCCATTCGAACGTTGATTCTGTCGCCAACCGGGTTATGAAACCAGTTCTCGTCAATGAACATTTCAAAGTAGACGAGCCGACGGCGAATGTCAATCAATCGCCAACGCACGACAGACCCCAGGGTTGTCGTTAAAGTTTATCTATTTTGAAGTTCGCGCAGGTGCCTCGATTTGGTTCAGTTCCGCAAACTCTGAAGCGGAGCCGGGATTTTTCCGCCATGTTTGACGAAACGGGCACTCTGGCCGGTGTTGTGAATCGGCATAATTGCCGACGCCCCGAACAATCCGCCGAACGAGACGAACTCGCCAGCCCCTTTGCCAGGAATCGGAATAATGCGGGTCGCCGTCGTTTTGTGATTGTAGACACCGATTGCCATCTCATCGGCGATCAGGGCGGCGAGCGTTTCGGGGGACGTATCACCGGGAACGGGAATCATGTCGAGACCGACCGAGCAGACGCTCGTCATCGCTTCGAGTTTTTCAAGCGTCAGATATCCTTCCTGAGCGGCGGCGGCAAGCGCCGAATCTTCCATCACCGGGACGAAGGCCCCCGACAGGCCGCCGACCGAGGATGAGGCAAATAACCCCCCCTTCTTAACGGCGTCGTTGAGCATGGCGACAACAGCCGTGGAACCCGGCGCTCCGATACGATCGATTCCCAGGAGTTGCAGAATTTCGCCGATGCTGTCCCCGGCTTTAGGTGTAGGGGCAAGCGACAGGTCGACGATGCCGAACGCGACACCCAGTCGGGCGGCGACTTCGCGGCCGATCAATTCGCCGACGCGCGTGATGCGGAACGCCGTGCTTTTGATTTCCTCGGCGAGTTCGTTCAATCGGCACGCTGGTTGAGAGGCGAGCAAACGTTCGAGCGCCTGCTTGATGACCCCCGGCCCGCTTACACCGATGTGAATGACGGTGTCGGGTTCTCCCTCGCCGAGAAATGCACCCGCCATGAACGGGTTATTCTCAGGAGCATTCGCAAAAATAACGAGTTTGGCGGCACCGAACCCCCCTCGGTCTTTCGTCGCATCGGCAATTTCGATCAGCTTTTGGCCGAGCAGGGCAATCGCATCCATGTTGATGCCCGCCTTGCTGGTCGCCACGTTGACCGAAGCGCAGACACGATCGGTTTGCGAAAGGACGAGTGGCAGACTTTCGATCAGAGAACGTGCCCCGGCGGTCATTCCCCCGTGTACCATCGCCGAGAATCCTCCGATGAGGTCGACGTCGACGTCTGCGGCGGCGGCATCCAGCGTTTTCGCCAGTTGCAGCATTTCATCCGTGCCGAAACCGTCGGCGACGCGGGCAATCGGCGTAATTGACAGCCGCTTATTGACGATCGGAATACCATACCGGCGGGCGACCAGGGCACACGTCTCGGCGAGCTGCTCGGCCGATCTGGCGATACGCTCGTGCACGAGTTTGCACATTGTGTCGGGGTTACGGTCGGTGCATCCCGAAAGGTTGATGCCCATCGTAATTGTGCGGACATCGAGGTTTTCCTGCTTGACCATCCGCAATGTCGAGAGAATATCTTCGGTTCGAATCATTGATGTGATGTCTTCTGTTAAAACGGATTGATTATCCCGGTTGGCGATCGAATCGGCGTCCGAACGGTCTCATCGATTTCGCCGCTACCGGTCTGATAATAGTGTGTAGCGAGCTTAGATGTCGCCGTTTAATGCGACGGTACTTTCTTTGTCGGCAAACGAAACGCCAGGCGCACCGGTTGCAGATCGTGCGTGGCGGCGAAAATGTTTTCGTGTTGAAACGCGGCCGAGAGTCCTTCGGTCGACCCGAGTTGTTCGAGTTCCTGCGTGAGTTCGTGCGTTTCGATTCCGGTAGGAACCGCCAGTTCCATCACCAGCAAAAATTCGTGGCGTTGATCATCACGAATGGCGTGCAGGTCGGTGATATCGATGCCGACCTCTTCGAGCCGCGTCGAGATCCGTCGGATGATGCCACGCTGATCCTGCCCGGTAACCGTGAGAAAATATTTTTCGACGCTTTCTTGGGGATAGTTGAAGAGCTTTTCCCGTGCCGGCTCTTTGGTGGTGACATCAACCTTGAACGGTTCGCAGACTTTCTCGATATGCGAGACGATGTCTGCTCCCTGGCAGTGGTCGGGGAAGTCGGCGGCGAGAATGATGGTGAAAAACTGCTGCATGACGGTCTGGCTTACTTCTTGAATGTCCCCTTTGAGGTCGTCGAGGGCTTCAGTCAGGGCCGCCATGATGCCGACCTGATTGGCCGCCATGAGGCTGACGATAAACCGTTTCATCGGCAAAGTTCCTTTGTCCGGCACGTTAAAGTGAGTACAGTATGATGAATGTTCGTCGAATTTGAATTACGGAGGACCAAATGGTTCGGGTTGTTTCGTTATCGGTCTTGTTGGCGCTGATCGTTTTTCTGGGACTGATGTTTTTTCAGGTCGTTGCCCCGTTTCTGCTCCCGCTGTTTCTGGCCGGAGTGACGGCCGTCCTCTGCCAGCCCTTGTTCGTTTATTTTCTGCGGCGGACAAAAGAACGGGTCATGGTCTCAGCAGGGGTTACCACGACGGTTGTTCTGCTTGCTATTCTAGTGCCGTTATCGGTGGGCACAATCATGGCGGCGGCCCAATTGTACGTTCTTTCTCAAGATGCGTTCACACAGACCAACTGGAACCGTTCGCTGGAATGGGTCAAACACGAACTCGATTTCGATGCCATTTACAACCGGGCCGAGCCTTATTTATTACCGCTGGTCTTTCCTGACCTGACCGTTCCCGCTCCGAATGTCGACACGAATATTACACCCGATTTGTCGGACGATGATCCTCCCGTCGAAGCATGGCGACCTTTCGACCCGATCCCCGAAGATACACCGGAAGATGTGCAACTGGCGTTGGAAAAAATCGAAGAAAACATTGCCAGGCCGATCGTCGAGGTCGAAGTGCAAAAGCGGCTCGACGCCTTCAAAGAACAGTCTCGCACCAATATGCAGAATGCGCTGTTGTCGCTGTCGCAGCGTACGCTCAACTTTGCCGGAGCGACCGTCAATACAACGCTCGATCTGCTCGGCACGCTGATCACCGGTTTGCTTGGTTTCATCATGTTTGCCATTGCTCTTTTCTTTTTTCTGGCCGATGGTCCGAAGATGCTGACCACCATGCAGGAACTGATTCCGGTCCATAAAGAGTATCAACGCGAACTCTGGACGAAATTCGAGAGCGTCATTCGAGCGGTCGTGCTGGCAACGTTCATGTCGGCCATCTGTCAGGGACTGCTGACGGCGCTGGCGCTTTATCTCTCGGGGTTTCGACATTTCTTCATCATCTGGCTGCTCGCAACCGCCTCGTCGCTCATTCCTCTGGCCGGGAACTGGATCGTCTGGGGACCGTGTGCCGTCTGGCTGGCGTACAGCGGTTCGTGGGGAACGGCGGTGGCGTTGGCCCTCTTCGGTATTCTGGTCATCAGCACCATCGATAACGTCATCAAAACGTATGTTCTGCAGAGTGACGCCAAGCTGCATCCGTTGCTGGCGTTCGTGAGTGTGCTGGGGGGTCTTAAAGCGATGGGGCTTGCGGGTATTTTCGTCGCTCCGGTTGTCGCCTCGTGCCTGCATGCCCTCGTGAAAATCTTCAACGCCGAACTCAAGGCGTTCTCGAAACAGAAATTCGGCGCACAAACGGAAATCGAATCATCGTCGCTGCTGCATGCCGAATTCGGCGAGCCGGAGCCTGACAATGCGACGTCGGACGATGCGATAGCCGCGACGATCACCGAAACGCAACCCCCCTCTTCGTCGAATCAAGAATCGCCGTCGAATCCCCAGCCACCCGCCGCAAACCGCTCTCAAAAGCCGCCACAGGCCACGGTGAAGCAGAGTAAGACGCGCAGTCGACGTCGCAAGAAGTGAGTCCAGTTCTTTTGGGCCACGCTGATTCGTCTGGATATGGTGCGATTCCGATCGGCATGCAACCCAACACCTCACCGACATCGCAGGGATCTATCGAGCGAGCATCAATAAGATTTACACCGTTTCGTCGTTCTAAGGAATGGCCCGGTGATCGGAAACGATGTCTACGGCTCGTACCCCAAATTCGGTCCCAGCCAGCGTTCGACTTCGGCGATCGTCATTCCTGTGCGCTGGGCATATGACTCGACTTGATCTTGCGTGATGCGGTCGACCGAAAAATATCGTGCCTCGGGATGGGCGAAGTACAAACCGCTGACGGATGCCGCCGGGTACATCGCGTACGATTCGGTGAGATGAATGCCGGTTTTTTTCTCGGCGTCCAGAATCTCAAAGAGCGTTTTCTTCGGGGTGTGGTCGGGACAGGCGGGATAACCAAACGCGGGGCGAATCCCTCTGTATTTTTCGTCGATCAACTCGTCGGGCGACAATTCTTCGTCGAGGCCGTAACCCCATTCGTTTCTCACGCGGGCGTGCAACATCTCGGCGAACGCCTCGGCGAGTCGGTCGGCGAGTGCCTTCACCAGAATCGCGTTGTAATCGTCGTGATGTGTTTCGAACTCTTTGACGAATTCATCGCAACCCAGGCCGGTTGTGACGGCAAAGGCTCCGATAAAATCGGACCGCCCGCTCTCGACTGGGGCGATGTAATCGGCAAGCGAACGAAAGTCTTTTTGTCCCTTACGTTCCCATTGCTGACGGAGCATCGGAAAACGGGCGAACTCGTTATTATGCGTCTCGTCGGTATACAATATAACGTCATCACCGTCGCTGGCGGCGGGCCAGAAGCCATAGATCCCCTTCGCGTTGAGACGCTTCTCGGCGATGATCTGCTTGAGCAACGTCTGTGCGTCGTCGAACAGTTTTTTCGCTTCGGGACCGACGTGCGGGTCTTCGAAGATTCGCGGATACTTGCCGCGAAGTTCCCACGTGGCAAAGAACGGCGACCAGTCGATATAGGGGACGATCTCTGCGAGCGGTGGATTGATCTCGCGTAATCCGAGGAACTCCGGTTTGTCGATACGGACGGTCTGCCAGTCGGTTGAAAACCGTCTCGCCAATGCCTCGGCATAGGGTGTGAGCGTCTTTTGTTGCCGATCGGCGAAACTCTTGCGGTCTTTCTCTTGCCACGCGAGGTTCTCTTCGACGAACTTCGCTTTGCGTTCGGGATTCAGCAGCTGCTCGACCACCGGAACAGAAACCGACGCATCGAGCACATGCACCGTCGGCTCGTCGTACGACGGGGCGATTTTCACCGACGTATGTTTCGAACTCGTCGTCGCTCCGCCAATGAGCAGAGGTATCTTGAGATGATTGCGCTGCATCTCGCGGGCGACGTGCACCATCTCGTCGAGTGACGGCGTGATCAAGCCGCTCAAACCGATGATGTCGGCTTTCTTGTCGGCCGCGACTTCGAGGATTTTTTCACAGGGAACCATCACGCCGAGATCGATGACTTCGAAATTGTTGCAGCGGAGCACGATGCCGACGATGTTCTTGCCGATGTCGTGTACGTCACCTTTGACGGTCGCCATCACAATCGTCGCGCGGGAGCCACTGTTTCCGGCCGCCTCGGCTTCCATATACGGCGTGAGCCACGCCACCGCCTTTTTCATCACGCGGGCGCTTTTGACGACCTGCGGAAGGAACATTTTCCCTGCCCCGAACAGTTCGCCGACGATTCCCATCCCGTCCATCAGCGGGCCTTGAATGACATCGAGCGGCCGTGGATATTTTTGCCGTGCTTCTTCGGTATCTTCATCGATGTAATCGGTGACTCCTTTGAGCAGTGCATGTTTCAGTCGTTCTTCGACCGGGGCATTGCGCCATTCGGCGATCGTTTTGGTTTCTTCCGCCGACTGCCCCAAGGCCTTCAGGCGTTCGGACAATTCTATCAGCCGTTCGGTCGCATCGGGCCGGCGATTGAGCAGCACGTCTTCGACATGTTCTTTCAGAACGGGTTCGATTTCTTCGTAGACGGCGAGTTGCCCGGCGTTGACGATCCCCATGTCGAGACCAGCGTCGATGGCGTGATATAAAAACGCCGCATTCATCGCTTCGCGAACGACGTCGTTGCCGCGAAATGAGAACGAGACGTTGCTCACGCCGCCGGAGGTTTTCGCATCGGGACAGAGTGTCTTGAGTTGCCGAACCGATTCAAAAAAGGCATTCGCATAGTCGGAGTGTTCTTCGATGCCGGTGCCGACGGTAAGAATGTTCGTGTCGAAGATGATGTCTTCGGGGCGGATCCCCGCTTCTTTCGTGAGCAGGTCGTAAGCCCGCTTGCAGATGGCGACCTTGCGGTCGGCTTCGACGGCCTGTCCTTCTTCGTCGAAGGCCATCACGACGACGGCTGCGCCGAGCCGACGGGCTTCTTTAGCCTGTTCGAGAAATTTCTCGGGCCCTTCCTTCATGCTGATCGAATTAACGATGCACTTCCCCTGCGCGCATTTCAGTCCGGCGACGATCACTTCGAACTTCGAACTGTCGACCATCAACGGAACCGTCGTGAGATCGGGTTCGGCAGCGAGCAGATTCAGGAACTTCCTCATTGCGGCTTCGCTGTCGATGAGCCCTTCATCCATGTTGACGTCGAGGATGTTGGCCCCTCCCTCGATTTGCTGCTTGGCGACCGACAGGGCCTCGTCGTAATTTTCCTGTTTGATGAGGCGGGCAAATTTTTTCGATCCGGTGACGTTCGTTCGTTCGCCGACCAAAATGAATGTCGACTCGGGGCGGATTTCCAGCCGTTCGGTCCCGCTGTAGTTCGAATAGTGCGGTACGTCTGAAATCTTGTGCGGTTTGAATCCTTGAACCGCTTCGCCGATGGCGCGAATGTGGGCGGGCGTCGAACCGCAACAGCCGCCGACCATATTCACCCAGCCGTTTTTGGCGAATTCGTGCAGATGCCCGGCCATTTCGGCGGGAGTCATGTCGAATGTTCCCATTTCGTTCGGCAGGCCGGCATTCGGGTAACAACTGATATAGCGGTCGGCGGTCTGCGAAAGATTTTCGATATACGACCGCATCTGATTCGGTCCGACGCCGCAGTTGAGACCGATGCTGAGCATCGGAAAGTGTGAGAGCGACGACCAGAACGCTTCGATCGATTGAGCCGTCAACGTGCGGCCGCCATCGAAGATGGTTCCCGAGACCATCACTGGCAGGCGGACGCCGTTGTCTTCGAAGAACCGATCGATGGCGTAGAGGCACGCTTTCATATTCAGCGTGTCGAACGACGTTTCGGGGAGCAGAATGTCGACCCCTCCTTCGACGAGGCCTTTGATCTGCAACGTATACGCCGCGACGACTTCGTCGAATGTGACGGCTCGTTTGCCGGGATCGTTGACGTCGGGGGAGATGCCGAGCGAGCGGTCCATCGGTCCGATACTGCCGGCGACGAAGCGGGGTTTCGATGGATTTTTGCGCGTGAATTCGTCGGCGGCATTTCGCGCCAACCGGGCGGCGGCGATGTTGATTTCGGTTGTCAGATCGACAAGGTCGAAGCCGCGCAGCGACACGCCGTTGGCGTTGAAGGTATCGGTCTCGATGATGTCGGCCCCGGCGTCGAGATACGCGCGGTGAATTTCTTCGATCTTCTGCGGTTGCGTGAGGACGAGGATATCGCAGCAGTTTTTGAGATTGGTCGAATGCTCGGCGAATTGCTTTCCGCGAAAGAAGGCTTCGTCGGGATCGCTGGAGAGAATTAAAGCCCCCATCGAGCCGTCGAGAAGGAGAATACGCTCGGCGAGAAGTTCTTGAAGGCGGGACGGTGTCTGGTTGATATTAGGCAAAGTCTTTTCCGAATCGGTTGAATGAGTTCGAGATGACATGTTGGCCCTCGATGTTGAAACCTCTGCATTATAGTGCAATACAGAGACTTACCCAAGAGGCCACGTTTTGAGTGAGTGAAAACGGTTCTTTTGGACGAGCATTTTGGGCTGACAGCAGATGAAATGATCGACACAGTGGCGAACGGCAAAGTTCGCCGGCGCGTGACGCGCAGCGTCGGACGCACGTCGTCATTACAGGACCGCGGTCCGTCCCATAGCTTCGAGTATGCGTTCGCACGCCTGCGAGCGATTCAGCGCATAAAAATGAATACCGGGGACACCGGCATCGACCAGTTCACGGCATTGCTTAATCGCGTGCTCGACGCCGATCTCGAATTGGGCATCCGGGTCGTCTTGCACAGCTTCCAGGCGGCTTGCCAGTTCTTGCGGAATCAAGGCGCCGCACATCGCCGTGATCCGTTTGATGCGGGCGAATTCGGTAATCGGCATGATACCGGGGACGATCGGCACGTTAATTCCCGCCTGTCCACAGGCATCGCGGAACTTGTAGAAGCTGTCGTTACCAAAAAACAACTGCGTGAAGACAGCGTCGGCTCCCTTGTCGACCTTTTCGCGCAGCCGGGTAATATCGATTTCGAGAGATTCGGCTTCCGGATGTTTCTCGGGATAACCGGCGACGCCGATTCCATTGTCGGCAAACGTTTCACGTATCAGCGACACCAGCTCGTGTGCATAACGAAAACCGCCGGCAACCGGTTCGAACGACGCCTGCCCCTGAGGAGGGTCGCCCCGCAAGGCCATGATGTTGCCGATTCCCGATTCGCTGGCAAAGTTGAGCCAATTGAGCAGTTCTTCGCGCGTGCCTCCCATGCAGGTGAAATGTGCCGTAGAAGCGATCTTGTACCGCTTCTGAATCTCGACGCAGAGTTCGACCGTCCGTTTGCTGGTTGTTCCACCAGCGCCGTATGTGCACGAGACAAAATCCGGCTGATAGACGGCTAGGCGGTCGAGGGTTTCGAAAAGCGCAGAATCTCCCTGGGGAGTTTTCGGTGGAAAAATCTCGATCGACAGACCCCACGAGGAGCCGCCATAAACATCTTTAATCCGCTGGGGCATGTAGAGCCACCTCATTTCGACAGTTAGAAATTGAAAGTTGCGTAATTCTTTAGCCGACTGAAGTCATCGAGAGCCACGAAGAAGAATGGCCGCAAAAAAACGCAAAAGTCGCACAACAAGTCATGTTCACTCTCCGCGATCTCTGCGTTTCCATGAATTTCAAAGCTGATGACTTGAAACGCAGAGATCGCAGAGTTCAGACAAGATTGGGTTTCATCTGCTCGGTTATTTTCTCGGTGTCTCTGTGGTAAAAAAATGCGTTTTCTTGTTGACGGCTTAGCGCCTATGCATGAAACGGTCGTCTAACCGATCCGAGTGCACTGCATTCGGCTAAATTGTTACAAAGTTGCCGCTCCATCTTAGTTAAACCGGCAGTCGTCAACAACCGCTTGCTTTCGCCTGGTCAGGGGGATCGGGTATAACACAATGGGTCGGGTGGCGGGGGCGCACCGCAGGAAGC